>CAZKYZ010000006.1:0-5771 GCA_964557055.1 uncultured Desulfobacterales bacterium | reverse complement strand
AATTCTTCGATATTGAATACCAAACCTATGGATGGGTATGGAATGAAAAAAAACGAATCCAAAATCACCGCCGACCAAACCCGGCCCAAAAGAAAAAAAATGGCCCTTGGCCGGGGCCTGGACGCCCTGATTCCCGGGGGGGACAGGGAGATATCGTCAGGAGAGGGCAATCGTGACTATTTCCAGTGCCCAATCAGCCATATTACGCCCAATCAGTACCAACCCCGTAAACAATTCTCCTCCGTGGAGCTGCAGGAACTGGCGGATTCCATCCGCGAGCAGGGCGTAATCCAGCCCCTTATCGTGAGAAAAAGCGAAACCGGTTATGAACTCGTCGCCGGGGAGCGGCGATTGCGCGCTTCCAAGATCGCCGGGTTACAAAAAGTTCCGGTTGTCCTGAAAGACCTCTCGGACGCCGAACTTATCGAAATGTCAATTGTGGAAAACTTGCAGCGGGAGGATTTGAATCCCATTGAAGAAGCCGAAGCCTACCACCAGTTGATCACTGAGTTTCATCTGACCCAAGACCAGGCGGCTGCAAGGGTCGGGAAAAGCCGCCCCTCCGTGGCCAACATGCTGCGGCTCAGGAATCTGCCGGAACACATCAAAGAAAGTATCGTATCCGGTGATGTGAGCATGGGGCATGCCCGGGCGCTGCTTGGGGCCGAAAACGAATCCCAACAGACAACCGCCTGGCGGAAGATTCTTTCAAAAGGGATCTCGGTGCGGGAAACGGAAAACCTGATCAAACAGTTAAAGAACCCAAAAACGTCCAAAGCCGAAAAACAACCGAATACGGAATCCATCTATTATTCCCGGTTGGCTGAAGACCTCAGCCGCCACTATGGAACGAAAGTGGCAATCAAGCGCTTTGGCAAACGGGGTGCCGTCTCCATCGAGTTTTACGATGATGACGATCTGGAGAGGCTGCTGCAGTTGATGCAATGAAAGATACCTGTTACAGAGACGGTAATGCAAGCCGCCCCAAATGCTGCAGCACCGGGGTTATGATGGACCTCTTTCCACTTTCTTCCTTTCATATTGTATAACGATCCATGTCCATTCATATTATTATTGATGGGTATAACCTGATCCGGCAATCCGATGCTTTGTGCCTCATCGACCGATTTGACCTGCAGGAGGGCCGTGAAGCGTTGATAGATATGCTGGCGGAATACCGCAATCGAAAACCGCACCGGATAACGGTTGTTTTTGATGGCGGCGGTGCACCCCGGTTCACTCCGCAGCGGGAGCTCCGACGCGGTATCAATGTAAGGTTTTCCGGGAGAGGAGAATTGGCGGATAGCCTGATCAAACGAATAGCGGCGCGCGAAAAAGAAAGGGCTCTTGTGGTCAGTTCGGATCAGGATATTGTCGGATTCTCAGAGCGCGTCGGCGCCGCGGTGATCGGTTCCAGAGCATTTGAACGAAGGCTCCTCTGTCAAACAGGCACGGGCAAAGAAGACGCCGATCCGGATGATCGCGGGGGCTGGCTGCTGACCACCAAGAAAAAGGGCCCGCGGCGGCGGCTGTCCAGGAGGGCCAGGAAAAACCATTTAAAAGTCAGGAAATTATAGCAATGAAAACCATTTGTGTGATTGACGGTCAAGGGGGCGGGATCGGCAGCGTGATTATCAAAAAGCTGAAGGAGCGCTACCAGGAGAAGATCGAGATTATTGCCTTGGGAACCAATGCTATTGCCACGGCACAGATGCTAAAGGCCAAGGCCAATAGAGGTGCCTCCGGCGAGAACGCAATCGTTCGAACCATTGAAAACGGAGATGTTGTGGTGGGTACCATTGGGATTGTACTGGCGCATGCCATGATGGGTGAGGTAACCCCACGAATTGCCGAAGCCGTTGCCAGTTGCCGGGCCAGAAAGGTTCTGTTGCCGCTGTCTCTGGAAAATGTTGATATCGTGGGCGTTTCCGCGCAGCCTTTGCCCCATATGGTGGAATCGATGATCGCGGAACAGCTTGAAAAAATACTCAATGAAGAATAAGGGAAAAGATCATGTGTGAAGCCAATGCCTATCTGATTGATAATGACCGGGAAGAGTTGATCATGGAAGCTGTCGATACCGTTGAGCCGGAAGAAAAAGGGTTGAAACTGATCAACATCTTTGGCGAGCAGATATTTCTGGCGGCCCGGATACACTCCCTGTCCCTGGTTGACCATAAAGTTTTTCTGGTGCCCGAGAAGCCGACCAAGACCGAATGAAACTGGTCATTGCCAAAAAAGCCGGATTTTGCATGGGTGTCCGGAGGGCCGTTGAAGTGGCCCTGGACGCCCCCGCCAAATTCAGGAAGCCGATATTTACCTGTGGTCCCCTGATTCATAATCCGCAGGTGCTCGAACTGCTCGCTGCCAAGGGAATTTCAGTTCTGGATGAAATCCCGTCCAAAGGGGAGGGCACTGTATTGATACGGGCGCATGGGGTTCCCCCGGAAACCAAGGAACAATTAAAAAACGCCGGTTTTCACGTGGTTGACGCCACCTGCCCAAGGGTAATTCGCGTTCAGACGATAATCCGCAAACACACCGAAAAAGGGTTTGATACCATCATTCTCGGGGACCGGAACCATCCGGAAATCGTCGGATTGATCGGTTTTGCCGGAGACCGCGGTCATGTAGTGGATTCCATGGAGGCGCTGGAGGTTCTGCCAGTTTTCCAACATGCTATTTTTGTGGCCCAGACCACGCAGAACATCCGGTTTTTCATGGACGTGACGGAGTGGATACGCACCTATCGGCCGCATTACAAAATATTCAATACAATTTGTGATACGACTGAAAAACGCCAGACTGAGGTTCAGGAGTTGGCCGCTATCGTGGATGCCGTTGTCGTTGTGGGGGGTAAGAACAGCGGAAACACCAAAAGACTGGCGGAAATCGCCGGAAAGGGAGGGAAGCCGTCTTTCCATGTTGAATCGGAGGCGGAACTTGATTCCGCTGCCCTTTCCGGAATGTCCACCATCGGAATATCCGCAGGCGCTTCAACCCCCAACTGGGTGATCAAAAGAATTTTCAGGAAACTGGAATCCCTTCCATCCCGGAGAGACGGCCGGTTCAAACGTGTTCTGTTGCAGCTGCAGAGAACACTTCTGTTAACCAATATTTATGTGGCCATTGCCGCGGGGTTTCTCTGCCTGGCGTTTACGCGCCTTTTGGAGATTGGAAACAGCCTCCCCTACGTGCTGATCGCCACTCTTTATGTATTGTCCATGCACATGCTGAATCATTTGATGGGCAACAGCTCAGACCAGTACAATGATCCGGAGCGAGCCGACTTTTATCAAAACAACAAAAAATTACTGTCGGTGCTGGCCATTGTGGCGGGCGGCAGCGGCCTCGTTACCGCTTTTTTTGTTGGTTTGGTGCCTTTCTATGTCCTTCTGCTGATGAGCATTACCGGGTTGTCATATAATCGAACGCTTATACCCAGAGGGCTTGCGGGGGGTCGCTATCGTCGAATCCGCGACCTTCCCGGATCCAAGACCATGCTTATCGCACTTGCCTGGGGAGCGGTTACCACCCTTATACCCCGGCTTGGTGAAATGGGGACCATTGATCTCAAAGCCGCTTTTTCATTTTTGCTGTCATTCGGACTGGTATTTGCCAGAACGGCTTTTTTCGATGTTCTTGATATGCAGGGCGACCGGATCGTCGGAAAGGAAACCATTCCGATTCTGATGGGCAGTCACTTTGTCCTGCGCATGTTGAAAACAACACTGATCGTCATCGGTGTCGCCTTGTTCCTGACCGGTTTGGTGGGTTATTTTCCCACCGCGGTATTTTTTATGACGGTCTGCCCGGTTTATCTGATGGTGATCCTGATTCGGTACCAGAAAGAGGCGATGCTGCCGGGTATCGGTCTTGAATTTCAGGTGGAAACCAGCTTTGTCATGGCCGGTGTGGCCACCGTTCTGGGGGCATCTTTTTAATCGCAAAGAACAGACCCTGCGGGGTTGCTTGGGAAAGGGAGCCATGAAGAAAAAAATTGTCATCATTGGCGGTGTGGCGGGAGGGGCTTCCTGCGCCGCAAGGGCGAGAAGAATCTCCGAAGATGCCGAAATCATCATGCTCGAAAAGGGTCCCTATGTGTCTTTCGCCAACTGTGGACTACCGTATTATGTGGGCAATATTATAAAGAAGGAAAAAAGCCTGTTGGTAGCCACACCGGAACTGTTCCGCAAACGATTCAACATTGATGTGCGCGTATTGTCGCGTGTCCGAAAAATCATACGGGGTGAAAAATGTGTAGAGGTCATAAGCCTGCCCGACAACAGGGTATACCGGGAAACATACGACGATCTGGTCATCGCCACGGGGTCGCAGCCGATTGTACCGGCGGTGTCCGGTATCGATATTCCGGGCATTTTTAGCTTATGGACCATTCCGGACAGCCGTGACATTCTTGGCTGGATCGAAACTGGATCGGTCCGATCAGCAGTCATTGTGGGTGCCGGTTTTATCGGTTTGGAAATGGCCGAAAACCTGTCTGCCAGGGGTATAGCGGTAACGATTATTGAGATGCAGCCGCAGGTAATGCCAGTTATGGACGCCGAAATGGCGTATTTTATCCATGAGCACCTGATGGAAAAAAAGATTCGTGTGATTCTTTCGTGCGCCGTTCAGGGATTTGAAAAAGATGAAGCCGCGATTCGGGTTCGCACCGGGCGGGGGGAAGACATCCGGACCGACATGGTCCTGCTGTCTGTGGGTGTTCGGCCCCAAGGGGAACTTGCTGTGGCGGCGGGTTTGAAAACCGGTGAGCGGGGCGGTATTTGCGTCGATCAGACCATGCGGACAAGCGACAGCAGCATCTGGGCAGTGGGGGATGTGGTGGAAGTAACGGATTACGTCAGCGGGCTTGCCGGCATGGTTCCCCTGGCCGGCCCCGCCAATCGTCAGGGCAGGATCGCTGCGGACAATATCGCCGGTGGCAGAAAACGCGAGTTCAGAGGCGTTCAGGCCACTTCTGTTTGCGGAGTGCTGGGACTTACCGTTGCCACCACGGGAATGACGGAAAAAGCGTTAGCGCGAATGGCGCATAACGGCCACCCGATCCCCTATGAAAAAGTATACCTGCACCCGGACAATCATGCCGACTACTACCCGGATGCGGAAATGATTACCCTCAAACTACTATTCTCCCGTGAAAACGGAAAAATCCTCGGCGCACAGGCGGTCGGTAAAGCCGGTGTCGCCAAGCGGATAGATGTTATTTCCATGGCGATTCAGATGCGGGCTACCGTGTTTGATCTGGAAGAGGCGGAGTTGTGCTATGCACCGCAGTATGGATCGGCCAAAGACCCGGTCAACCTGGCCGGAATGATCGCGGCGAATGTATTGCGGGGCGATCTTGTGCAGGCCCACTGGCCGGGAGTCGCCGGGGGGGGCGGTCTGATTCTGGACGTCCGTACCGTCAATGAATACAACAAGGGCCATATCCCCGGTGCCGTTAACATCCCGATTGATGACCTGCGCAAGCGGCTTTCTGAGATCCCCCAAAACAGCGATGTCCTAGCCTATTGTTTTGTGGGGCAGCGTTCCTATATCGCCACCAGGATCATGTGCCAGAGGGGATTCAACACCCGTAATATATCCGGGGGGTTCCGAATGAGCAGGGCTTTTGCGGCAGATGGCGATGTTGATCGGAAAAACAGGTAGGGTCGTTTACGACACAATATCCTTTTTGTATTTTTCCAGGGCTGCCCGGAATTCCGGGTATAGTTCGCGGGTGCAGTCCGGGCAGATGCCGTGGCTGA
>CAZKYZ010000005.1:0-25721 GCA_964557055.1 uncultured Desulfobacterales bacterium | reverse complement strand
TCCCGGAAACCGGCAATCTATTCTGTACCTTGTCCATCCCACCGCGCAATCGATTCCCAGGGAAACGGAATCCATCCAATTACCATTTACCATCAGCTTTACAGGAGGTGGCAAAATGAAATTTTCAGATCTTTTCATACCACGGTGGCGAAACTCCAACCCAGACGTCCGAAAAAAAGAATTGTTGAAGATTGAGGATGTAGTCCTTCTGGCACAAATTGCCGAAAAAGATGAGGACAGCAGTGTCCGACAGGCAGCCAGCAGCCGCCTGAAGGACATCAGCGGAAAATCCTGAGAGAGACGGTACCTTGAGAAAAACCGACGACGGCCTGCTGGCCGCCAGGTTGAATTGAATCACCGCAGCGACGGGAATGGCGGGGCAATTACAGCCTGTCATTCCCGCGGAGATCGGCAGCCTTTCGGCAACAGCAGAAGATCTAATCCGTACCATAGGTGACAAACCTTTTTCACGGGCGCAGATCATCCAAACCCATATTGGCTCATAAGAAGTTCTTTCGTCCTGGAATTCACGTCTATTGTCCTGAGCTGTTGCCGCGACACCCAGCGGACATCCTCGGCGTCGTCTCCCGGTTGAATCTCCCCGCTGACATAGCGGGCCTCATAGTCAATAATGACATAATGGAAGACAATTCTGCCTTCTTCGTCCCGGATAATCGGATCGAACACCAGGATCGGTTTTCCCGGATCGACCGTGATCCCGGTCTCTTCGATGATCTCCCGGCGGACGGCTTCCTGCAGGGTTTCCCCGAGGTTTACCCGCCCGCCGGGTATCGCCCACTTACCCTTCGCCGGTGCATTTCCCCGCTTTACAAGCAAAACCTTTTCATCTTTGAAGACGACTGCTCCAACAGCGACACGGGGATATTTCGGATAGTCCGAATATTTCATAAAATCCTTTCTGTATTTCTTATGGAACAAACAAACGGCAGCATCCTTTTGCCCTTCACCAGGACGGTAATTGTACAATGATAATACGTGTCAGGTATTTCCGTTTAGGCGTTCCCTGCTTGCATGGGAATTGTTCAAAACCGTCCGGTTGAAACTTTCCTCCATGTCTATCCTCAGGGCACGAATCCTCCCAAGTTCTTGGCCGAGATGGATGCCAACAGCCCTTTTCTTTCTTTTTAAATAATCCCGGTTGGAAGGACAAATGTAGGCAAAACATCCCCAGGGCCGCATAATCCGGGGAATTTGGCAACCGTCCCCGGCCAAATAGCAGCATGGATTATCCGCAGCCCCCGTGGACAATTGGGCCGGTGGTATCCGTTCGCCGAGCAGGTGCAAAAAAAGAAGATCCGGGAAGTCAAACCACACCCGGTTGAAAATGCAGCAGGGAGTTGTACAAATGTGACAGCAGGACTGCACCATTTCGTCCATAAGGGGAAAAAGCGTTTTTAGCCGGCGACGGATATCAGCAGCGATGGAAACAGGCGTATCCAGCCTGGCAGAATGGTACCGCACCAGCCGCCTCAGGGCGGTATTGGTATCTCTCCATTTTCCGGTGGGTTGCTGATATGCGGAAGTCGGATAGAAAATATCTGTATTTGCGCAACCCACCAACGGAACCGTTTGCGGATGTATACTAGATTTCAGGAAATATTCTGGATGGGAGTTTGGGGGATGCATACAACAAACCGCGACCCTTTCCCCAGCTGGGAATTCACCTTGATTTCTCCGTCGTGTTGTCGAATGATCTTTTCGGCAATAAACAACCCGAATCCGGTGCCTTCGCTTCCTTTGGATGAATAAAACAGGGTAAATATTTTTTCCACCGTTTCCGGGGTCATCCCGATACCGTCATCCTGAATGGTAAATATGATTCTACCACGCTCACAGGTAACGCTGAAATCAATGGTGCGTTCTCCTGGTTTCTTATCACGGATACACGCGTCAATCGCGTTTTCCAGAATATTGACCAGAGCGGAATGGATATCGTCCGCATCCACCTCGAAAGTGACCGGGGACGAAATGAAGTCTTTCACCAATCGAATGGGGTGATTGCTGATCCTGGATTCCACCAGCATGGCAATTTCATCGACAAACGGCCGCACATCGATCACTTCCCGGTGGAGATCCCGCTTTTTGGCATAGTACAAAATGTCCATGACCATTTTGCGGATACGCTCCACCATCATCGTAACCATTCCCCAGCCTTCCCGGATCAACGCTTCGTTTTTTCCCCGCAGGCCCGATTCCACCAGGTAAATCCCACCGTCAAGCCCTGTTATCTGGCCTTTGAGTCCGTGGCTGATAGAACCGATCATCAGCCCCAGTGAAGAGAGGTGGTCTTGCAGTTCCGTTTTTTCCTGGATCAGCAATTCCAGACTGCGGGTGTATTCTTCTAGTTTTCTGCGGATCGTAATTTTTTCACAGGCCCGTTTTAAAGCGATTTCCAACGCATCCACATTAACCGGTTTCGTCACGAATTCGGTGGCTTCATATTTCAGGCTTTTGATGGCAAGATCCATGTCCCCGTGTCCGGTGATCATAATAACTTCCGTATCCGCGTTTTCCAATTTGATCTTCCGCAGTAGTTCAATGCCGTCCATAACAGGCATCTTGATATCGGTGATTACCAGCGGCGGCCGTTCCCGCTTAAAATACTCCAGTGCCTGGGCACCGTTTTCGGCAGCCAGAACACGGAAGCCCATGTCTTCCAGAGACATGGTCATCACCTCACGGATGTCTGTTTCATCGTCTACCAACAGAATGGTATTCAAATCAGGTGCTATTTTCACCGTTGTCCCTCCTGACAGGAAATTCCAGCACAAAAGTTGTCCCCTCACCCGGTTTTGATTCAACCCGGATGTCGCCGCCGCATTCTTTAACAATACCATAACTGATGGAAAGACCAAGTCCGGTCCCCTTGCCGACATCCTTAGTGGTATAAAACGGTTCGAAAATTCGATCTTTAATATCATCCGGAATGCCGATCCCGGTATCGCGAACTTCCAGCACAACGGTATCCTCCACGGACATGGTTTTTAAAAATATCTTCTTCTCCTGCTGTTGCGTCGATTCGCCTTTCCAGCGTTCTTCGATGGCATCCCGCGCATTGATCAACAGATTGATAAATACCTGTTCCAGTCGTCCGGGATCAGCAAAGATCCGGGGTAGGTTTTCTTCTATCTCCCAGATAACTTCGATGCCTCTCAGTTTCAACTGTTGACTGAAGATTTCAAAAGCACCCGCGATGATGTCATTGGCCTGGACGACACCAAGGTCCATATTTGATTTTCGTGCAAACTGTCTCATATGATTGATGATTTTTGAGGCCCGGTCTACGTTGTTGTCGATTTTTCCCAACATGTTAAAAAGAATATCCTGTGCTACCGGCTCTTCCCGTTTGATCTTGCCCATAAAAAAACTGCTGGCCGTTTTAATAACGGAAAGCGGCTGGTTCAATTCATGGGCAATTCCTGTAGCCATCTCCCCGAGAGTCGCCATCTTGCCGGCCTGGATCAGCTGCTGCTCCGCTTCCAGACGTTTGGTAATATCACTGGTCGTAACCAGAAAAACCTGACGACCGGAATATTCGGATGGTGATATACGGATATTGACAAACAGGTAGTCCCCTGTTTTTTTAAAATGCTTGGCCTGGTTGATAACAGGCGATTTGCGCATCAGATAGGTATACTTTTCCCGGGTTTCCTCCGGGAAAAACGTGATGAACGGTTTATTGATCAATTCGTTCACCTGGTATCCGTAGACAGAGGCCACACTTTCGTTACAATCCAGAATCTGAAGGGTTTCGATATCAAGCACGAAAACCGGGTTGGGGATATTGCTGAAAATAGCGTGATACTTTTTCTCGGACTTCTCCAGCTCAACTTCGAGATTCTTTCTTTCGGTAATATCCAGATTAATTTCCATGGCAGCGACAATATCACCCTTCGCGTCCCGAATAGGAGATGTGCGCACCATCCAGTGAGAACGAGAGCCGTCTTTGTTAACTCCGGATTCTTCACTGTAATGAGATTTACCGTCGTTGAATGTTTTTTGCACCGGGCAAATGGTACATTTCGTTTCCCGGCCTTTATAGGCATGGAAGCAGAAGTCACCGGGTTGGGGATTAAATTTTTCGGCAAATTCACGATTATAGCGCAACATTCGAAAGCTGCGGTCCTGAACCGTTATCAGGCAGGGAACCTGCTCGAACAGGTCCTGGTATTCATCACGCTGCCGGTTCAAATCTACATCGTGCTGAAAAATTTCCTGCCCCATGTGATGGATGGCTTTGGCGAGCTGCCCCATCTCGTCACTGCGGTCAATGGCGACTACACCTTTGTATTCACCCCGGGCAATCTGCCGGGTCGACTCGATCAGTTTACTGATCGGCCGGTTGACAAACCAGATAACGCAAATAAAAATAATGGCGGACGTCATGATAAAAATAATGGCGGTCAGGCCGATAAGCCCCCTCTCCTCTGCCTGGATCTCTTTATCCGTTTCTTCCAGAGATACCACCACATCCAGTGCTCCCAATATTTTTTTATCGGCAGGATGGATATGGCATTCATCGGCCGAACAGCCGGGTGCATTTCGGATCGGGCTGATAATCCCAAGCATACGATGTCCCTGGGATGAATAAAAGATCCTAGTCTTTTCGGACAACTGCAAGTCGACCAGTGGTGGGTCGGACCGGTGACAAACATCGCAGGCCTCCGCTTTAATGTTGGTTTCCTGCTCCATTTCCGGTGTTGCATTTGAAAATTTGATGCGCCCTTCTTTGTTGTATATCCGGATATTTTCAATTTCTTTCTGTTTCCCGATATTTTGAATAATCTGATTAATCTCATGTCTGGAGTTGAGCATCATGGCGTAATGGGTCCCCAGCAGAATGGTGTTGCTCAACCGACTCGTACCCTCCAGGATATCGTTCATCATGCCCTCTTTCTGATTGCTGATGTTCGAATACGCCCAAATGGAAAGGGTTATCAGCAGGGTCAATCCGACGGCGATAATCAGCTTGGCAATCAGGCTGTTCTTCGGATAAAACATGTTGCTGTTCATAATCTTCTCCGCCGATACGATTGGCTGACAGAATCGGGCTGGCGAAAACCGACGCCTATCCCGGATGTTTCCTGAAATCGCACTGCTATCCGCATCCGGCACCAGGCAGCCATCAGGCGACCGCTTTTTTCAGACTGATTTTATCGTAAAAAGAACGGGTAACGGCCAGGTTCAGATGCAGGCCCAGGTCCTTTTGGGCCAATCCCATGGCCATTCCGATCAGCTGCGGTAGATACAAAATCGAAATAGAAAGGTCGGCCTGGAAACTTTTGGATATTTTTCTCTGGTAGGCTTCCAGGTTCATCTGGCACATGGGACAGACGGTAACAATGGCATCCGCCCCACAGGCGGCCTGCAAAATGGCTCCGGACAGTGCGATCCCCACTTCCGGTTTGGTATTCATGTGTGACGCACCGCAGCACTTCCCGCCCATGGACCAATGATGCACCGTTGCGCCACAGGCTTCAATGAGCGGTTCCATGCTTCTTGGCACTTCAGGGTCATCAAATTCAACAAAAGGACGAATTGCCTGGCAACCGTAATAGGGTGCGATACGAAGGCCCTCGAGGGGGTTGTTCACCGCTTCCCGGATCCGATCGTAACCCAGATCCCGGGACAGGACATCTAGCAGATGCCTGATTGTAACGTTGCCTTTCAACACCAGGTCTTCTTCCGCCAGAACGGCATTGACCATGGCAAGTGTTTCCGGGGGCCCGGATGTGACCGCCAGGGCTCTTTTCAGGTTCAGATAGCAGGCACTGCAGGGAACCATGATGTCTTCCCGGTGTTCTGCCGCTTTCTCCACAAGAGCCAGGTTTCTTGCCGGAAGGGCCAGTGAGATAAGGGTGCTCGTCGGCTCTGCTGCACTGGCACCACAGCAGGTCCAGTCCCCGATTTCGCTCAGCACGATCCCCAGTGCTGCCATCACCGATCTTGTGGACTGGTCGTATTCCCGAGCGGTTCCTTCCAGAGAACAGCCGGGATAATAAAAATACTTCATTGCTTCTCCTGTTCTTCCGTAAGCTTTTCCTTTTCAATCTCTTCCGCTTTTTGAAACATACGGTTCAGTCTTCCTTTGCCCATCGCCGGCACCTGCAACGACACCTTGCCCCTGGTCATCAGCTTCATTCCCAAAGGGACAAACTGTAACGGGAAAAGGGGGTTTTTCATGGATGCGAAGTAAAGGGTCATGAACTCCATTTCCCTCACGCGGCCATTTCGACGTACACTCTTCATAAAATTGCTGTAAAAACAGATGCTCTTTTTATACAAGGCCGGGTTTCGATCCACCGCGATCTGTTTTAAAACAGCGATTGCCTCCGTAAGGGGCAGGCCGCGCGGGCATCTGAGGCTGCAGGTGTAGCAGGCGGAGCAAAGCGAAAACGTATGGCTGCTGAAAAGCATCTCTGTGCGTCCCATCTGTACCATGCGCCACATCTTTCGCGGGGTTGCGTCCATGGCAAATTCATTCGGGCAGGATGCCGTGCAGGTGCCGCACTGCATACAGGCACGCACCATTTTCTGTACCCGGACCAATCTCGGGTCTATATCCGTACTGCGGTCACTCGCCCTTTCGAAATCCAATCGTTCCATTGTTGTCCTCTATAAACGGTTATCCTCTATTATCGGCTTGTCGGGATCCCGCAGGCATGCCGGCCGTGCGTCATCGATACGCCGATAGGCGGTCTGTAATGATGTCCCAATGTAAAGGCTCAATTGGGATGACCGTTTCCAGTCAAATAAACGCGCTGTCAATGGTCTCCAGCATCTGCATCTTGCTGTATCCATCCAGCACGGAAGCTCCGTTGGGACATGTTGCCGCACAAGCCCCACACCCCTGGCACATCGCCGAATTTATGAGGATCTTTTCTTCATCCACATCAAGAGACCGTGCCCCGTAAGGGCAAACTTCGATGCAGCGTTCACAAAGCGAGCACAAACTGTTTCGTACCCTTGCCACGATACTTCCCGCCGGCAGGCTTGCGCGGTTTAAAATCCGCAGAGCCCGCATGGAAGCGGCCTCCGCGGTGGCAATCGATTCGGCAATTGATCTTGGAGAATGCGCCAGACCACAGCAGAAAACCCCTTCCGCGAGGGAATCCACCGGGCGCCACTTGGATTCCGCTTCCTGGAAAAACCCATCCCTGTCCAGCGTTGCCCCGTAGGCAGCGGTCAGTTCGGTTGACAGGTTGGGCACCAGCCCGGTCGCCAGAACCACCATATCCGCTGTAATCTCCAGGGGAACGCCCAGAATGGGATCGACTGCTGTTACCTGAAGGATATCAGCGGATGATGCTGTTTTCACGCTGACAACCTGCGGCTTGGCCTCTTTTTCATATTGTATGAAAAGGATGCCCGCTTCTCTGGCCTTGGTATACCAGGCTTCCGAAAACCCATAACTCATCATATCCCGGTAGAGGATATATACATTAATGTCCGGGCTCAGTTCTTTCAGACGGAACGCATTTTTCAAAGCGGATGTGCAGCAGACCCTGCTGCAGTAGTTGCGGGGTTCTTCCCGAGAATCAACACACTGGATCATCACGACCGATTCCATAGCGTCCGTATGGATATCGCCTCTGGAAAGGCCCTTTTCCAGTTCCATCTGGGTCAGAATCCCCGGATGGGTCCCATACCCATAGGATGTTGTGATGGCCTCGCGCCCCCCGGTTGCCAGAATCACGGTTCCGTGTTCCAGGGTTATTACCGTTTTTTCCGGTTTTTCGAGGGTTGTCAAAAACCGCCCGACCTGTCCGTAAGCGCCGGTTACCGAAGTTTCGGTATGCACTGCAATGTTCGGATGGGTGTCAACCTTCTGGCAGACGTTCCGGAGCAGTTCGCTGGTCTGGCCGCCACCCAGCGTTCTGTCGATCCAGTTCAGATTGCCACCCAGCCGGGTGGATTTCTCGACCAGATCAACCGCGTATCCATGATCAGCGATGGCTGCCGCTGCCGTCATTCCGGCGATACCCCCGCCGATCACCAGGGCCCGTTGGACAATGGGAATCTTTCGAACCGGAGTCGGTTCCGCGTGTTTCAGGCGTGCGATTCCCCCCAAAAGAGCGCTCATTCGTTTTGTCGACCGGTCCATGTCCGCCGTCTCGACGTCCGCTGTCGACGGTCCGATTCCCAAATCTACAACCTCCATCAAGTTCGCTCGAAGTCCGATTTTCAAGGCCAGTCCCTTCAACTTTCGGGCAAACAGGTAGGGTTGGCAGGCACCCAGAAGCAACCGGTTTGGCATGTTTTTGATCGACGCCTGCTCAAATTCACGCATACCGGCATCCGTACAGGCTTTGTCGATAAACACGACGTTTTCCACCGCCGGATCAATCAATAACCGCTTTTCGATGTCACTTTCGTCATTATTTTCCTGCCCGCGGTTTGCACACCGACAAACCACCACCAGGATTCCGGGCGCTTCCCGGGAGATATCCCTGTATTCCTCCGATGTCCCGGGCTCCAGCGCCAGGCTGCCCCCGGCGGCATGAATAAAACGGGATGCCGATAAAGCGGCGGCGGATGATGCGATCAGCGAGTCGCCGATATCACGCATTCCGGAAAAGGAACCGCCGACCAGAATGCCTTCCTTAGCGGTTTGCGAGTGGTAGAATGGATCGGTGCGGACAAAGCCTTCATTTCCCAGATCGATATCCAGGGCATCGGCCAGCAATCGGGTACCCTCCGGCGGGCGCTGGCCCACGGACAGAACCACCAGGTCAAACGTTTCGTCTCGACAGATACCGGACGAATCGGCATACCGCAAAAGCAGGTCTTTACTCGCTTCATCTTGAACAACGGAATGCACCCTTGCGCGCATAAACCGCACGCCCCCCTGGGCCTCTGCGGCATCCCGGTAGCGTTGGAAGCTTTTGCCGAAAGTTCTCATGTCCATATAAAATATGGTACCTTCGAAAGGTTCAGCGCCCGCCCTTCTCCCGGCTACAGCAACCTCTTTAATGGCAAACATACAGCAGATATTGGAACAAAAATCGGCGTTCGTTTGAAGATCCCGTGAGCCGACACACTGGATCCAGGCAGCTCTGCGCACCGGTTTTCCATCCCCCGGCCGCACCAGTCTGCCGCCATAAGGTCCTGTTCCACTGAGGATCCGTTCAAATTCGAGGCTGGTTACCACATTGGGGAATTGACCGTAGCCCATTGTGTCTTTGCCCACAGCCGGATTGTAGTAGGAACTGCCGCCGCAAAGAACAATCGCCCCGACATCCGTCCGGGGGCCTCTTGCCGCTTCGAAATCCTCGTTCATGCCGACGACCTTCGGTATGAGGTCATCGGGCTGGAAGGGTTTGATCAGATAGTCGCGGGCACCGACCTTCATAGCTTCCACCGCCGTTTCCACAGTGGCATAGGCGGTCATCATGATGACCGCCAGATCAGGCTGAATGTCCAATGCTTTGGTCAGCACTTCGACCCCGTCCATGCCGGGCATTTTGATGTCAAGCAGCATGGCCTGGAAAGAGGCCGCCTCCATCCTCTCCAGTGCTTCCGGTCCCGATGCCGCCATCTCCACCGTAAACCCCTCTTCCTCGGCCAGCCACTCTTTCAAAGAATCACGAACGATCAGTTCATCATCCACCACCAGAATTCGGAACAGTTTTCTTTCCTGACCGGAAAGGCGAATGGCCCCTTCCGGACATACTTTTTCACACGCTCCGCACCGATTGCAGGCGGCCAGATCAATGATATAGTGATTCGGTATATTGTGCGGTACCGGATGGTAGATCGCTTTCCGAACAGACAGCCCCGCATTGAAAGTGTCGGCAACTTCTACCGGGCATGCTTCCGCGCAACGCCCACATCCCGTGCAGAGATGCGGATCGACCCAGTTCGGTTTCCGTTTCAGGGTAACCTGATAATTGCCCGCCTCCCCTTCCACGGCCTGAATGGTGGTTGACAGCAAAATGTCGATATTCTCGTGAAAAAGACCCTTGCGCAGACAATGCTGGGAGGCGCTGTCCCGGTCAACCAGAGGCAACATCTTGCACATGCCGCAACGATCCGTTGGAAACTGGTAGTCCAATTGGCTCAGGACACCTCCGATATGGGCAGATTTATCGATAAGGGTCACGCCGTAACCGTTTTCGGCGAGATCAAGGGCCACTCGAATACCACCGATGCCGCTGCCGACGACAAGTACTTTGCCGATTTTTCGATTCATGGGCTCACCTGTTGCAATATATTATTTGGTTTCCAACCATAACCGGAATCCAACGTACCATCGACTAAATACCAACCACCTCCTCGAATTCTTCTTCCCGGAATTCGGAAAGCGGGGGCGCATCGGCCACACTCTTGCCGGCTTCATACCCGAAAGCCCTCTGGGTATCGGCGGCAACGGTCTGAAAAAGTTCCATTACCGGAATATCGTTTGGGCAGGCATTGGAACACTGACCGCAGCCCACACAGGCCGTGCTCATGTGCGCCAGTCGTGTCAGGTGGTAAAAAACCGTATCCGTCGGCATCTTGATCACACCTTTGCGCTCGGCCCACCGCAAGTATTGGGATGGATCGTGATCAAAAACATCCGTAACAAATACGCACTCCCGGCAATAACAGACCGGGCAGGCTACCCGGCAATTATAGCAATTGATGCAATCCGACAGGTAGGCGCTGAGCTTTTCGATTCCGTCAACGGCCGCACCCGTCTCCTGAAACATGGTTTTCCTGTAATCGCTGCGGCTTTCCAGAAATGCCGCCACTGCCGGTTCCCTTTGCGGCGGTTCGGCAACCATCGTCAGTTCCAGATTTTCCAGAATAGCCACTCCTTTTTCCGTCTGTCCGGTAATATAAATATGTTTATGGAAATCAATCCCGATAAGCCCAATGGACAGGTCCGCACCTTGCGCCAGCGGTTTTACACAAGCCTTGCAGGCCGGCTGGATGTCAAGGCCTTCCGGAAAATTGCTTTGCATCGACAACATACTGGAACAGAAAGAAAGGCTGGCCTGATCGGCATCTTCGCAGCCACCGGCATAGTGTCGATAATCTTTGTTGGAAAAAGCCCCCAGGCAATCGATCCCCAGGATGAGAATCTCCTCCATGCGCACCTGGTGCAGCTTAACCAATTCAATAAGCGCCCTTATTTCACAAGATCGCAACACCACTGCAATTATCCCGCCCATCGGTTTTCGCGTAAGTTTAGAAACCAATTTAGCCGCATTCATCGGAAAAAACGGCGCCAGGGGATCGGCCTCAGCCAGTTTTTGCGGGTCTGTAATCAGAGCCGGCATAACGTGTGTCTCTGCCGGCAGCCGGCGGGGCACCAATACAGCACGGATAGATTCCAGATTCAGAATGGATGCCAACAGCCCCCGTACTGTTCCCAAAAGACCTTCATCTTTAGCGTCGATTATCGCCGTGGTTGCCATACTTTCCTCCCTCGTTCAGACACTAGATTACCATTTTCAGCTTTGCCTCAGAAGGGCCCAATGCTTTCACCTCGGTCACAAGTTTGCGGATAATTTCTGCGAAAATGATACCATCGCTGGCACCAATCCATGTCAGACGAAGCCGCTCGCTTTCAAAGCCGAATTTAGGCAGGATCTCTTTCAACAATTTGATTCGCCTTCTGGCCTTGAAATTGCCGTTGATGTAATGGCAGTCGCCGGGATGGCACCCACTGACAAGGACCCCGTCGGCTCCCTCCAAAAATGCTTTGATAATATACTGAGGATCCACCATACCGGTACACATAACACGGATCAAACGAACATTTCCGGGGTAGGACAACCGGGATGTACCCGCCAGATCAGCCGCCGTATATGTGCACCAGTTGCACACATACGCAATGATGGTCGGCTCAAAAGCTTCCATTGTGAATCCCTTTCTGTGATTGTTTCAGTTGACTATATGAAAAACCCTGTCACACACCAACGGAATAGATGGCATCCACAATCCCATCCAGTTCGGCAAAAATCTGCTTTTCTTTAAAGTGGCGGACCTGAGCAGCCCCGCTGGGGCAAAACCCGCTGCAGCTGCCGCACCCTTTGCAAACGGCTTCATTGACAACGGAAACGCCCCTGTACCAATCGAATTCAATCGCCGAATAGGGACAAAGCCCTATACAAACCTGACAACCGGCACAAATATCCGGATCGATCCAGGAAATGGTACTGGGGACCGACACCCTTCCCCTTGTCGCCAGGGCCAGGGCTTTGGCTGCGGCTCCCGACGCCTGTGCAACCGTGTCCGGTATGTCCTTCGGACCTTGACAGGCACCAGCGATAAACACCCCGTCCATCGTTGTATTCAAAGGACCCAGTTTGGGATGCTCCTCCAGAAAAAACCCATCCGCCCCCAGGTTGACGCCAAAGGTCCGACCAACCATGGCCGCGTCCGCCCTGGCTTCCATGGCCACACACAAAACCACCATGTCTATGGGGACTTGAATCGTCTCTCCCAGCAGCGTATCTTCCGCAACGGCAACCAGCATACCCGGCTCCCCCAATTTCGCCGGGGACTCCCTTATCTCGGCGACCTTGCCCCGGATGAAAGTCGTTCCTTCCTCCTGGCAGCGCCGATAAAACTCTTCGTACCCCTTTCCGAAACATCTTTGATCAATATAAAAGTCAAACACCTGGGTGTCGTGACCGACTTTCTCCTTGATCAAATGGGAGTATTTCAAAGCATACATACAGCATACCCGGGAACAGTATTCATGATAATTCTCGTCCCGACTGCCGATGCAATGGAGCAGGGCCACCCGGGTGGGGGTCCGGGTGAACGCCCCGTTTTGGTCGCGGATCAGAATCTTTCCGCCTGTCGGCCCCGTGGCGTTGCTTAACCGCTCGAATTCAAGGCTGGTGTACACATTTGGAAAAACGCCGTAGCCATATTGCTTGATGATGGAGGGATCCATGGCATCGTAACCGGTTGCCAGAATAATACTGCCGACTTCAACCGTAACCTCTTCAGCCACCATCTTATGATTGATGGCATTGGCCTCGCACACCGTGACGCAGGCCATGCATTCACAGCAAACCCCGCAATTCAGGCAACGATCCGCTTCCCGCTGCGCCGTTTCTTCGCCAAAGCCCAGATCGACCGCATCGAAAGTGGCGCTGCGTTCAGCGACGCTGATATATTCCGCTGCTGCTCTGGCGACCGGAAGTATCTCTTTCGGAATCTTCCGCCAGTTTTGCCCGCCGGCTGTCACTTCACGCTCCGCCTCCGGTTTGCGGGTCAGGTTTTCTCCGGCCAGGTATTGCCGCATGGCCTGCACCACCCGGTGTCCTGCTCCCACAGCCTCGATAACGGTTGCCGGTCCTGTCACCATATCACCACATGCGAACACATGCGGAATGGATGTCTGCATGGTGTCAGGATCCACCTGCAAAGTCCCGCGGCCTGTCCATACCATGTCGGGTTCCTTATCGCTCCAGGAATTGTTGACACGCTGACCGATGGCGGGAATGACGGTATCGCACGCGATTACATGCTCGGAGCCTTCCACCGGAACCGGACGGCGGCGGCCGCTGGCATCCGGTTTTCCCAGGTTGTTGCGAACACAGGTCAAACCGGTAACACGGTTGTCGATGGTCTGGATTTCAACAGGACCGGTGAGATAAGAAAACAGGACACCCTCTTCGACGGCACCGTCGATCTCTTCCCGATAGGCCGGCATTTCCCGTTCGGACCTGCGGTAGACCACATGAACCGTCTTGGCCCCCAGCCGCTTGGCGGATCGGGCGGCATCGATAGCCACATTGCCGCCGCCGACAATAACGATCTCTCGACCCGGTAATGTTCGCCCGCCCAGATTAACTTCCCGCAGGAAACGAACGGCATCGACAACCCCCTCAGAGCCATCCTCCCCTTTGATCTGCATCCGGATTGATTGGTGTGCGCCAATCCCCAGAAAAACTGTCGCAAACCCTTCATCCGCCAAATCATTCAAACCAAAATCCCGGCCGAACCTTTTGTTCATGCGGGTTTCGATTCCCAGACGAAGGATGGCATCAATTTCCGCGTCAAGGACTTCCGGAGGCAATCGATAATCCGGGATCCCCACCCGCAGCATGCCGCCCAGTTTATCCAGCGCTTCAAACAGAGTGACCTGATATCCGTGGAGACGCATGTAGTAGGCTACCGTAAGGCCGGCCGGCCCCGATCCGACCACGGCAATTTTCTCCTTCTTTTCTTCTATTTCGGGCAACGGCAGATCGGCCGGGTTAACCTGATCGGCAACAAACCGCTTTAAATCCCGGATGGCCACAGCCGAATCGACCTCGGCCCGGCGGCACTCGGATTCACAAGGGTGCGGACAGACCCTTCCCAGTACACCGGGCAGCGGAAGACGCTCTTTTATCAGGCTGACCGCTTGCGCGTGTTTGCCCTGACGGAGGAGTTGAATGTATCCCTGCACGTTGACCCCTGCCGGGCAAGCAGCCACACAGGGAGCGCGATCCTTTTTATCAATACAGTAGGTAATGGGCACGGCCTGGGGGAAGGAGCGAAAAATGGCCTTGCGTTGGCCGAGCCCTTCGTCCCACTCGCTGGAAACCGTCACCGGACAGACCTCGGCGCATTCACCACACCCGGTACAGACTCCTTCCGTGATGTATCGCGGTTTCCGTTCGATGGTAACCGTAAAATTACCGATATACCCGGAAATATCCTTGACTTCGCTGTAGGAAAAGAGCTCGATATTCTCATCCTGGGCAACGTCCACCATTTTCGGCGTTCCAATGCAGGCCGCACAGTCAAGGGTGGGAAAGGTCTTGTCGAACTGGAGCATATGCCCGCCGATGGTGGTTTCTTTTTCCACCAGATAAACGTGATGGCCGGATGCTCCGACGTCCAGGGCCGCCTGCATGCCGGCAATCCCACCGCCCACCACCAGCACATCAGGCTTTACCGTCACCTCCCGCGTTTCCAGTGATTCATTGAAATTCACACGATTAATGGCACCGGCAACCAGTGTTTTTGCTTTGCGGGTGGCTTCGTCTTCATCTTCGGTCACCCAGGAGACTTGCTCCCGCACCGACGCCATCTGGAATAGGTATGGATTAAGACCGGCTCTCCGGCAGACGCCCTGGAACGTTTTTTCGTGCAGCCTGGGGGAACAGGAAGCAACGACCACCCGGTTCAGGCCGTATTCGCGGATATCTTTTTCGATCATTTCCTGCCCGGGGTCGGAACACATAAATTTGTAATCCCGGGAAACGACAACGTTCTTGAGCTGATAGGCGAAATGGGCGACTTCCTGCACCCTGACACGGTATGCGATATTAATACCGCAGTGACAGATATAAAACCCGATCCGAATCGACATTATGGCCTCCAGGTCATGATTACGGGTCAGACAACCAGCCATCGGTTGCCGGCCGTACTGCCGTAAACACAGATCCTTATCTTAACAAGTTTCCATCCACAATGGATGGGTAATAGCAAGTGACCCTCATTACAGCTGTGATCAATTCATCGGCCTCCGGCGGTTTTTTTAAAAAAACCTCCGGTTCCGGAAGAGCGTCCCGGGAACCATGGTCACGAACTTCCCGGTATTGGAAATAAGCCTTTCGTTCCAGTGTTGAGATCATGATAATCGGTATTTTTTTAAGTTGCTCGTTCCGCTTGAGGCTCCGGTACAATTGAATCCCGCCTTCATCCGGCAGCATCATGTCCAGGATAATGGCATCCGGCCTTTTTTTTTCTGCCATTTGCAGGCCCCCTCTCCGGGTAGCGGCGTTCAACGCTAAAAATCCGTTGGATGCAAGCAGGTTGGACAAGAAGATTCGGGTATTTAATTCATCTTCAACCACCAGTATCGTTTTCTTCTTCAGGAACGATTCCAAGGCGGCACCTCCTTTTTAAGACAGCTTCTACTTGCCGGCCGAAAAAAGGTCCTAACGGACCCCGGCTTTGCCTCACTAAAATGACAGAAGCATGAAATATGCCATCGGGCGACATGGCGTCCAACTCGCTAAAATTTATAGAATTCCTTACCAGTCCTCGGAGTGAGGTGCATTTGCCCTCTCCCAAAATGTTGCAATATATGCAACATATATTGGCATCAAAATTTTATCTGTTTACTTTTACTTGGTTTTTATTGCAACATATCGGATGTGCAACGTTGTTGCAGCGGGATACGGCGAAAAGCCCAGAAGCAGGTTTATGGGGCAGAGGCCTTTTAGAAATAAATGTTCATCCGTTTCATTTTCCGCCAGAGCGTCGTTCGATCCATACCGAGGACTTTGGCGGTATGGTTGCGGTTTCCGTTGCACCGGGTAAGTGTATCCATGATAAACCTGGCTTCCGGGCTTTCTATATGGCCGTTTGGGAAACCGTCCCCACTTGGATGTGTCCTGGTTACAGCTGCTTTACATAAATAATCCGGAAGATGTCGGGGTTCAATGTCGGTTGCCTGACCGATAATCAAAGCATGCTCCAGGATGTTCTCCAGTTCCCTTACGTTGCCGGGATATTCTGCATTGAGCAGTAGTTTCATGGCGTCGCTGGAAATGTTCGGCGAACGGATCTCTTTTGCAACGCACAGCTGCCGCATGATGTGGTGAATCAAAAGCGGGATATCCGGGCGTCTCTCGCGCAAGGGCGGTAGCTCAATTCGCAGTACATTGAGCCGGTAATACAGATCCTCGCGAAAAAGACGCTCTGAAACAAGTTTCTCGAGTCCCCGGTTCGTTGCGGAAATAATCCGCACATCGACCTTTTGGGTGTGCCGGCTGCCCAAAGGATAAAACTCTTTATCTTCCAGCACCCGCAGCAATTTGGCTTGCAGCGGAAGTGGCAGATCCCCGATTTCATCCAGAAAAATCGTTCCGCCGTCGGCCTCCTGGAACCGTCCCGGTTTGTCCCGATCCGCGCCGGTAAATGCGCCTTTTGCATACCCGAACAGTTCCGATTCCAGAAGTGTCTCCGGAATAGCGGCACAGTTCGTTTTTACCATGACCTTGTCCGCCCGGGGACTGGCCGAATGAATGACCTTTGCCAGCAGATCTTTGCCCGTCCCTGTGGATCCCTCGATAAGGACGGTTGCATCGCTGCGGGCTACGACCGATACCATATCAAAGATTTTCTGCATCGCCGGATCCTTCCCCACCATGTCCATGAAGGTATAGCGGTCGCTGACGGCTTTGGTGAGTTGCTGTATAAGGGTCAGATCCTGAAAAGTGGCGATTCCTCCGACAACCGCGCCCTTTTCATTTCGAAGAGCCATACACTTGGCGCGAATCGGAATTCGGCCTCCTCCCCGGTCCAGGATGACCCCTTTTCGAATGCTGCGCTGCTTTCCATCCTCAATGGCGTCCTGCAGCAGGCGCAAGTCCCTGGCATGACTGCCCGTAAAAATCGTCGCACAGGATTTGCCGAGCAGTTGACGCCGGTTGTACCCCGTGATCTTTTCTGCAGCCATATTGAAAAAGGTGATCAGGCCGCCCCGGTTGACCGTAAAAACACCGATGTCCAGATTGTCCAGAATCATCTTGTGGCTGCGCTCTTCGTAATGAACCCTGTCAATTAGATCGGTGATGGGGGAATGATCCTGTAAAATCGTGAGGCACCCCGCCAGGTTGTGTTGCCAATTATATATGGGCGTCGCAATTCTGGTAATCAGGTGGCGCTCGAAATTTTCATCGATCACCTCGATATCGGACCCTCCCGGCTCCCTGTTTTTCTCGTTCATCAGCATACATTTCACCATGCAGGGAACGCCGGTGAATATTTCCCGGCAGTCTTTACCGAGGACCTCTTTCTCCCGCATGCCGATAAGCGCCTGGGCGCTGTAATTAATGGCACGCAGCTTTCGCTGGGTATCCGCCATGAAAGCGCCAATGGTCAATTCGTCCAGTAGCTTGAGCCATTGGTCGCACTGGATTGTGGTCTTTTCTGTAACAGCGCTCTTTCCCATGGGTTATATTTCCATTTTACGGTCGGATCCGCAGGGCAACGTTATGATGAATGTTGTTCCCGCCCCCTCCCTGCTTTCCGCCCTTATGGTACCCTGGTGCTTCTCAATGATCCCGTAGGTCGTCGATAACCCGAGACCAACCCCATACCTCTCGCTTTTGGTTGTATAAAACGGTTCGAAAATATGCGGCAAACTTTCTTCCGGAATGCCGATGCCGGTATCCATAACCGTCAGGAGCACCTGGTTCTTCTCCTGGTCGTACGCCGTTCGGATGGTGAGCACGCCGCCATCGGGCATGGCATCGATAGCATTGAAAATCAGATTGATCAGGCACTGCTGAAGCTGGTTGCCATCACCGTATATATCGGGAATAACCTTTGCGCTGCTTACATCCAGGGCAATATTCTGCAATTCAAGTCTATGCTTGCTGAGGACTACCGATTGGTGAATCAGCTCTGCGATGCTCAGTTCTTTATAGCAAATCGGAGATTTTCTGGAAAACATGAGCAAGCCCGATACGATCTGTGAACACCGATCGGTTTCTTTTTCAATAAGGGTAAGATAGTCATGGAACTTATGCAGCTGATCACCCGTCAGGGCACCACGTTCGGTTATCCGCATCATCAACCGGACATAATTGAGGATACCGGACAACGGATTGTTGATTTCGTGCGAAACACTGGCTGCCAGCCGCCCCAGGGACATCATTTTGTCCTGGTGCAGAACCCTGGCCTGATCGGCCATTTCGCGCTCCAACCTTCGAATTTCGCGGAGATCCCGAAAAAAACAGATTACCCCGAACGGGTTGGTCGTCTCCGTCATTGCGACAGCGGATGCCTGTACGGCAACCATATGGCGGTCATGATCCACAAGAAAGGTTTCGTACAACAGCAAACGATTCGGACCACCATAAGACTTTCCCTTCAGGCTCTGCCAGAAACGGTCGACTTCACCCGGCCCCATCACCTGGTCGATGGCACCTCTGGCAACAACGTCAACCACCGACATTTGCAGCATTGCCGCCAGACTGCGGTTGACGGTAACGATTTTACCGTGTGGATCGCAGGCCAGAATACCGTCGATAGCACTTTCAACCAGGTTTCTCTGGAAAGCAATGGTCGCTTCCAGTTCCTTGGCGGTCTGTGCATTTTCATTTTCCAGCAGGGCGGTATATTCTTTAAGGCGGCGGCGGGCACTGTAGCGGTCACAGGCGCGTTTCAAGGCCAATTGCATCGCTTCCATGTTGACCGGTTTGGTGATAAAATCAGAAGCGTCCAGCCGCAGGGCACGGATGGCATTTTCCATCTCCCCGAAAGCGGTAACAACAATCACCTCGGTATCGGGTTTCTGTCGTTTGACAGTCTCCAGGACTTGGATACCGTCCATTCCCGGCATGCGAATATCGGTGATGATGATATGGGGGTTGATCTTTTCCAGCAGTTCGATGCCGCTGGCACCATCGGAAGCGGTGGTCACCTGATAACCGGCATCGCCAAGAGTTACCGCCATCACCTCCCGGATGTCTGCCTCGTCATCCAGCAGGAGTATCTTCCATTGGTTCTGCATATTCATCGAGGCGCCTCCGATAGTCTACGGGAATTGTCGCTGCGAAGCCTTCATGGCGTTTGGCGCTACGGTATCGGCTTATTTTTTTGGCTTTTCATGAAAGCACGGCAGAAAGCAGTCCCGCAAAGATTATGAATTATATCTTAAAACTTTCCGTTCCGTCAAGCCGCGATGCTCGGAAGGTTCCGATTGACAAGCCGGGTGCATCGCGATAGGCAAACCCTGCGGTATTGGTTTCACAAACCCGTAATGGAAAAAACCAATTGGAAAGCCGGAAAAAAATGAAACCGAGAAATCCGAATTACCAGGAAGAAACCAAAAGAGTATTGAATACCGCCCCGTTTATCCGTGACATCGGAATCGAAGCGGTTACCTTCTCCCCGGGGAAATGTGAAACGGTTATCAACCTGCTGCCGCGCCACCTGCAGCAGGATGGCTTCGTTCATGCGGGGGTCATGGCAACCATGGCGGACCACACGGCGGGCACTGCCGGTTCAACCCTGGTAGGCTCCGGGGAAATCGTCCTTACTGCTGAATTTAAAATCAACTTCCTGCGCGCTGCAAAAGGTGATCGCCTGGCGTGTGCGGCAGCCGTCCTGAAAGCGGGACGACACCTCACTGTAGTGGAGTCCGAAATCTTCTGTATTGCCGGAGACGATCGCAAGCTGGTAGCCAAAGCAATGGTATCCCTGGCAATTGTCCCCACATCCGGTTAGCAGCATCAAACTGTTTGACCCGTTGATGGATTATCGCTATTGTGGATTGCATTTTATACAATCCGAACAAACGCCTGCAAAGGGGGTGCTTATGGTGATGCAGTCCATCAACCGGATGATAAAACCGCCTGCAAGTCCTCAACAACTTGACTTGAAAGAGCTTTTCTGTAATCCCAAAAAAGGAGCGTTTATTGAAACATTCCGAACAGCCGCCGTCGGTGTGGCATATGCGAACTTGGACGGCAGTGATCGACAGGCCGTTCTTCAGAAGATGAAAGCGGGCCAGAAAGTCGGCCTGATATGGGATGCCGGTAATTCGAAAACCCGCAAAATCATATATCTCGTTCGCAGCGGACGGATCAACCGTTCATCCATGTCAGATTGTTTCGGGCTCCTCAATGAAAAGGTGGCGGCCGCTGTCGTAAGGCAGGTTACCCGTGACAACATCATGACCGCCGCCAGGGTATTCCAAATTACTGGGGGAACACGCAAGCAGCCGAAACTCGGCTGCGTACTGGAACTGAGTACTTATCAGTATAAGGGTTGACCGAATACAACGCCTTTGGGGGCCCCTGTCTACCCTTGAAACGATAGGGCCTACTTGCTGGTCATGGGCCACACTCCCTGCCAGTGCTCGGGAGGCTCCTGCATCAGCATACGGCATTTGGCTGTATACGCGGCTGCGGGCGGATCGATATCTGCCGCAGCGGCGAAGCAATCCAGCGCCTCTGCAAAGGCACCCGCATAAAAAAAATCCAGGCCCCGGGCAAAATCTTCCAGCACGCTCTTGCGACGGCGAAACTCATCGTCAAACATGGGTTCATATATTGTAACCGGTTCGCCCCGGCCGACAACGGTGACCCGGCCCAGTTCCCGAACATTAAAAGCATCCCCGGTTTCTTCCAAAGTTGCTTTGGAAATCATTGTATAGGTACCGAACTGTTTGTTGACTCCTTCCAGCCTGGCAGCCAGATTAACCGCATCTCCCAGCATGGTATAATCGAAACGGGTGTGGGAGCCCATGTTTCCCACAACGGCGGGACCGGTGTTCAGGCCGATGCGCATGAACATGTCGGTACCGATTCTTTCACGGAAACAGGGCCGTAAACGGGCCAGTTCCGACTGGCAGCGCAATGCGGCCCGTACGGCACAGACGGCATGCCTGGCCACTTCCAGGGGCGCATTCCAGAAAGCGATGATTGCATCCCCTTCATACTTATCGACGGTGCCCCCTTCATCGTGGATGATGTCGGTCATGGCGGAAAGATAGTCGTTGAGCAGGTTCGTCAATTCTTCCGGATTAAGCTTTTCGGAAATAGTGGTAAACCCCTCAAGATCGGAAAAGAAAATGGAGAGCACCCGACGTTCACCGCCCAACTTGAGACGCTCCGGCTGGTGAATCAGCTGGTCTATCACGGCCGGGCTGAGATACTGTCGGAAGGCGTTTTTGATAAATCGCTTCTGCCGGCCTTCGGTGGCATAATTGACCACGAGAGAAAAAACGATGGATAGAGAAACTCCCGTTTCCTGAACCACCAGCGGCACGGACAACCCCAGCTTGTAGCTGAGCGTCACAATGGCGGCAGGCAGCAGGAAAAAGAAAAGGCCGACCCCCCCGATACGAAAGGGGTTGGTCGCCAGCGAAACCGCGATGGCGCTGAGAAGCGACAGGACGACAGTTATCAGAATAACGGCAGCGGGATGACAGTGCCGGATAAAATCATTGTTGAGAAAATTGTCGAGTATCGTAGCCTGTACTTCAATCCCGGGGTACACACTGTCCACCGGTGAGGATCTCAGGTCGTACAATCCCGGAGCAGAGAAACCAAACAGCACGTACTTGTCCCGAAAGGCTTCCGGATCATGGATGTTCTCTTTCTCGCCATCTCGAAACTGGATTTCCGATTGAATGACCGCGGCCGCGCTGTAAGCCGTATGGGTGCCGGATGGGCCTCGGTAACGCATCGTCACGTTACCGCCCGAATCAATGGGAATCCGCCGGTCACCAATCGTTAGGCGGCCGTTTTCGATGGCTGCCTGCTCCGGGTGAGCGGCCAGGTATACCCCCATCCCGAGAGTCGGAAGGACCCTGCCGTCAAAAGTATGAAACAGTCTGGAACGACGGTATATGCCGTCTGCATCGGGTTCCTGTTGGACATCGCACAGGATAGCAAACGCCTGCCGCAACTCCGCTACCGGCATGACGGCCCGCGGATAGTCTACCCCGTCTCCAAAACCAGCGGCCATCCAATCACCCAGGCCGGATACGGTAAACTCAGGTGCCGGGGTATCCGCAGGCCAGGATGTATAACTGCCGCTTTTTTTTTTCAAAAATAAGGCGCCTGCGACGCGGCCGTATCGCGCGACCGCCTGACTGAAAACCTGATCGTCGTCAACACCCCATTTGGACGGCTCCGTGTACAGGACATCAAAGGCAAGGGCCCGGGCACCGTTGCGACGACAGAAGTCCACGATAACGCTGTATATTTCTCGTGGCCAGGGCCAGGTAAGACCATTTTCCTGATTCATCCAGTCGAGGCTGTTCTGGTCCAGGAGGATCAGGCGGATATTGTCACTGACTTTAGCGGGTTCAGCAAGCAGCGAGGCCCGCCAGTCCCAGGTCCTGGCCTCCCAGGAGGTAAGCAGACCGAACCCCCAGAAAAGCAGTGCCGCAATGGCGGCGACCATGCCCGCCGCCGTACCCTGCAGGATCTTTCTCTTATCGTGGTTCACTGTTTATCACTCGGCGAGCAAATTCCAGGGCCACCAGGACCGTGGCCGAAATTGCCCTCGTTTGGGTCCTTGTGCGGTCACACCTCTTGCATGGCTCGAAGAAACCGTTCCTGTCGATACTTTGGAAGCATGACCGGTGCATACCCGCCAATTTCTTTTTGAATATCGTTGATCCGGCTTTGGGGTGAAGGGTGCGTTTTGACAAAATCAATCCGTCCCGGTTCCAATCGGTTCTCCATGGTTTCGAGCATATCCACCATCCCGTTGGGATCGTACCCGACTCTTTCCACGATGGTAACAGCTGAACCGTCCGCCTGGCTTTCGAAACTGCGGGAATAACCGTTGTTGATCATCGTTCCGGTAATATCAGCGATGGAATCCTCAAAAGTGCTGGTGAGCGCGGATAATTCCTGCCCCCCGAACGATTTGGTCCCCTCGATACCGATGGTTGTCAGGGCCGATGTAATCCGGGACTTTTTTATGGCCTGAAGACCATGTTTGTTCTGCACATGCCCGACCTCGTGGGCCAGCACGCCCGCCAGAGCATCCTCGTTGGGGCAGCAGCGCAGCATCCCTCTGGTAACAAAGATAAGACCGCCCGGAGCCGCCAGCGCGTTGACTTCATCGGAATCAAGAATCAGGAAATGGTATCCGCCGTATGTCTCCGGCAGGTCTGAAGCACTGGCCATGGTCTGCCCAAGAACATTAACATATGTTGTGGCAGCCTGATTCTGGTAGGGCGGATATTTCTGAAGAACCATTGCGCCGACGGTACGTCCGATATAGTATTCCTGCTGCGGTGTGAAATCTTCAAAACTCTTGGCTACGGCATGCCCGCTTTTCTGGATGGACTGGGCCTGGGAATTTGTGATGACTCCCGAAGCGGCCCCCAGTTGAGCGCCCACATCGGCGACGGCTTCCAGGGTTTTGCAGCCGGATAAAGCGGCAGCCAGGGGAATCGCTCCTGCGCCCAGAAGGGAACACCGGCCGGTCAAGCGTAGAAATTCTCTGCGGCTCGTCGGTTTCATAAACTGCCCTCCTTTGGGGCTACCTGGCCGCTATCCAGAAATGCCCGCATCTGCTCCGGAGAAATCCGAATTTCTTCCATCCTGTTGATCCAGGAAAAATCGGCTTTCGGATTGCGCGATCGGAATTCATTCTCCACCTGCTTGTTAAACCCTTTACCAGCCAGGGCCAGTTCGTCACCCGTCGCCGAATGGCTGACATTGGTGTTGCCCGCTCCCAAAACAATCTCTTCACTGGTCAGGGACGAAGTATGAATCCATCCCGCAAGCCCTTTTCCGGGTAGCTTGGCCTTTGACCAGCCATTTGATTCTTCCAAAATTTCCAGCATTTCTCCATAGAAGACATCCGCAAGCTTTTTTCCCAGAAACGACGGCGTCTCGCGGAGCATGCCCTCTTTCACCTGCACACTCATCTTTTTCATATGACGGCGATCTCCATATGTTTTGCGGTACTGCATGGCCGGCAGGCGGTATCGCTGCCGGCCATGTTCGCTTAAATAAAAAACCGGGCTTATTAAAAAAGTGGAAGGAACGTAAACCTTGTTGTCATACCGGATGGGCAAAGGATGTGAGGAATATCGAAAAAAACAGCCGGAATGCCCTGATTACCGGTTATATGCACACCCTGCGCACCTGACGCAGATCACACAACCCCTGCAGGACTTTTTCGATTCCGTCCTGTTTCAGTGTGGTCATACCATCCCGGATTGCCTGTTCCCTGATTTCTTCCACTTTGGCGCTTTTCTCAATAAGCTTCTTCATCTCATCTGTCCCCAGCAGAAGTTCATGAATTCCCATACGGCCCTTGTAGCCTGTATAATTGCATTCCTCGCATCCGGTGGGGCGATACAGGGTGATCTCCCCGGATTGCGCCACAAGACCTTTTTTCTCAAACTCTTCCGTTCCAAATATCCGCTTCAATTCCTGGATTTCTTCCGCATCCGGGTTGTAGGCCTGTCTGCAAGATGTACACAGGGTCGGCACCAGGCGCTGGGCCATGACGCAGATAACGGCATCGGCAAAATTGAACGGTTCCATGCCCATGTTGAGCAGCCGGGTAATACTTTCCGGGGCACTGTTGGTATGCAGGGTGGAAAGAACGAGATGGCCGGTGAGGGATGCCTCGATCCCGATCTGGGCGGTCTCCCTGTCGCGCATCTCGCCCACCATAATCACATCCGGGTCGGCCCGCAGGAATGCCCGTAGCGCAGCGGCAAAATCAAATCCGATTTTGGGGTGGACCTGCACCTGGCTTAACCCCTCCTGGGTAATTTCAATGGGATCTTCCGCCGTCCATATCTTGGTTTCCGGTTTATTAATGTGCCCCAGGGCACTGTGGAGCGTGGTGGTCTTCCCGGAACCGGTCGGGCCGCATACAAAAATGATCCCATAGGGTTTGTTTATGGCTTTTATAAAATTGTCGTAATTTCTTGCGGAAAACTGCATCTGGTCCAAAGGCAACGGTTTGCTGTCCGCCAGGATTCTGAGGGCGATTGTTTCCACACTTCCCTGGGTCGGGATGGTTGCCACGCGAAGTTCGATGTTCTGTCCGCCAAACTTTTTGAATTTGATCTTTCCGTCCTGAGGTTTCCGTCTTTCGGCGATATCCAGGTCGGCCATAATCTTGATCCGGGAAATCACAGAATTTTTGAGCCGCCACTCGATAGGCGGACATTCGGCACAGAGACCGTCGATCCGCAACCGCACCTTGGTATCCACCTTGCCGGGTTGGGTCTCGACATGAATATCAGAAGCTCTCCT
>CAZKYZ010000004.1:0-26667 GCA_964557055.1 uncultured Desulfobacterales bacterium | reverse complement strand
GGGTCGAAGACTTGCGCCCTTTCGTGTTGGCATCATGAACATGGTCGTCAAAGGCGATCTGATTCCACGCCTCGGGCATTTCCAGCAAGTGGTAATGCCGTAACTGTTGACGCACAATGCGCGGTTTGCCCGAAGCCGTCCGGCGAAATTCGTGTGCCAGTTCCAGTTGTTTGCGGTAATCACCGTGGGCCCGCACCAGGTCCTTCATGATCTGCAGCAGAACCCGGGCCGTGTTCTTGGACAGGGGGCCCTCAGCGGTGTCGATCACTTCAGCACGCAGCGAGCGCAGTGCGTTAATGCGGTCATCTACCCCGCCGACCTCGAGTGAACTGAGCAGCTGGGCCACGGCATAGGCCGTGCGGATCCCTTTGGTTTCGGTCATTTCCTTGATACCATGGGGATGCAGGTAGGGAGAATAGACCTTGCGGGCAAACCGTCCTCGGCGGTCGGCGCTCAACGCATCATTGACAATCCGAATCAGATCGTGATCCCGTTTGTCGAACAGCAATTTGGTAAGTTTGTCGCCCATTTCGTTTATTCGTTCAATTCAGTATTTTTCAACTGCACGAATTGTGCCCGTCAAGGTCAAATTTTTCCGAATCGAACACCCTGAATAATGCAAGTCGCTACCGGGCGCCGTCCTGGTACAAATACCGCCACCGCTCCGCTTGGCGCTGACCGGGATTTGTCAGGTGTTGAGACCTGACCCAGGATGTTTTTTAACCGGAAAAATTCGTTGCTCAATATCCGGCCCGATTTTGCGCTTTATTAGCCGTAGATCATGCTCAAGACTGAAGGTTCAACCAAAATTGCGCCTCGACCCCGAAATAACGTTCCAGCCTGAGTGCTGTGTCCGCGGTTATGCTTGTCTTTCCGTTTACGATCTCACTTATTCTATTCGGATTTGTGTTTATTCTATATAACACATCAGGCAAAAGCGGTGCAAGATACAACCATAAATGCGAAACCGAACAATCCCAGCAGGATATACTCAAATGCCGGCATCTGATGGAACGTTCATTTGGGATAGAAAAAACACCCCAACTGTAGTACCATAGGAAAATGAACTTTTTTCGGGTTTCCAGCCACCACTAGAAAAACACACTGTTTTTCAACATGGCGACCCAGTATCCACTGTAACCGATCGCTGACATGCGGGCCTGGAGGATTGGAAAATGCAACAGCACCTTGAAATAAAACGGGTTCAAAACAGTTTTGGCCGGTTGACAATCGTATTGCTCTTTGCGGCACTGGTAGCGCTGAATGTAACAGTTGCAGCAGCGGCCGACACCCCGAAAATCTTGAAACAGGTGCCTCTCAACAATGAAATTCCCAGTCTGACCGTGGCAAAAGGGCCGGATCTGCAGGTGACCGATTTTCAGGTGGACACCCTGCCTGCCGGCCAAAAAGACCTGCATGGCAACACGCACCCCGCCGATCGTTTCTATTTTGTGTGGATTGTCCGGAACATGGGAAATGCAATCGCCCATTCTTCCAAATTCAAGGTAACCTATACCGTGTTATCCGGTAGCCCGACCGGCACAGAGAATCTGGCCTATGAGCAGGGCATCCCGCAACTGTGGCCCAATCCCGAGACTGTCAGTGGCGCCCATGTGGTCTGGAACAGCCCTCCCTTTGTGACACCCGAATCACCGGTGACCTTCCGCTTTCGGGCGGAAATCGATTTCAATGACGAAGCCGAAGAAACAAAAGAGAACAACAACGTCTTAATCAAAGAGATTACCGTACCACCCGGCCAGTTCAAGATTGCTCCACGCCTTGATATGAAAAAAATCGAGCGCCGGCAGGAGATTCCGGGCATCGAACCCCTGAAGCCGGTAACGATCCAATATCCCAAACCGGGCCAGATTTTCACCGCCCCGGCCCGGATCACACCGGTAGTTCTGGGCGGCGGCAAAGTTCACTACATCCTCAAACAAAAAGTTAAGGGCCGCTGGACAATCCTTAAACCGGTGGCCACGCCCAGCCTGACCATCACCGAACCGGGTTCTTACTGCCTGGCGGCAGCCCCGGAGGATAAAACCGCCCCGGAGAGTAAATGCGTCGCCTTTGAAGTCAAGGCCAAAAGAGTGCAACTGAAACCGGAAACAGCCCCCCTGCGGACAACTACACCACCGGTAAGAAGCTTAGAGTAAAAATTGGGGCCGGTTCGTAATCTTTCTTCAATACAATGATACTGCAACTCATGGATGCAGAAATAAAGCCGCCCTACACATATTTTTGTAGAAATCGCTTGGTCGCCCAATGCAGCACCTCTATAGCGTAGTTCTTCCCGGCCAGATAAACGCCCACACCGAACATAATGTGCACCAGCAAGAGAACAACCGGGCCGCCAACTGTAATTATCATCGGCCTGGTCAATTTCACCGATAGATAGCTCAAGTAAGTCAGAACCGGCAAATTTATCAAAAAACTCGCCGCAAGTAAGACTAAGCCAAAGTAAACACGAATGCCGGGTTGCTGCTTCAAGACAGATAGTCCGTTCGGTTTGGTCAGAGATTTTTGACCGAACTTGGTCTGTGCCAACCTATGGGCAAAAGGCCTGAGAAGGGCCACTTATCATTTCCCCCTCATTAACAATTCCTTATGAGCACTTTTTCCAATGATTGAGCTGAGACGCGTGCATTTTTTTTTGCGCGTCGATTTTCCAGTGACATTCAGATTATCCTTTGACCACCACATCATTGGCGAATTCTTTATGGGTATCCCGCCAAACAATCAATGAAATTTTAAGAGAAAGGGGGCCCATCAGGCCCTCCATTGCATGGCGATTGTCTCGATTGTTTGGAAATTCTTCTGAGTTCTGGCTCAACGCACAACACGCATGCGACTTTTGGGAATCTGAAAAATATTTTCAAAAGAAACTTAAGAAAATCCATCCACTCAAATGTGGAAATACAATCTGAATCGGGCGCACTGAAAAATATTCAGCCGCTGCCGGTACGCCGTCTTGGTGCGAATAAAGCCAACGCTACGTATGGCGCTGACCGGGGCTTGTTAAGTGTTGAGACCTGACCCCAATACCTTTACCAGTCCGGCCAGTGCGGTTTGGCCCGATGCTCCTTGCCCACCGGTTCTTCCACTACGGCCGGCTCCAGGATGTCGCCCCAGTTGGTTCGCTGGCGCATCTCTTCCGTTATGGCTTCGTCCACAAACGGTTTGCCTTCACGGATCTGCCACCCGCCCCCCAGGGATTTGTAAATGGATACCAGGCTCAAAACGACATTGCCGTTGGTAGCGGTGAAAAGGTCCTGCTGGACTATCAGGGACCGCTGGGTGTCGAGAACACGCTGGTAGTCGGCCAGCCCTTCCTTGTACTGGACCATGGCCAGATCGACGGAACGCTGGGTCGCCTGTACGGCCTTGTGAAGCAAGGCCGCCTGCTCACGGGTTCGCAGAAACGAGATCAGGCTGTCCTCGGTTTCCTGGAAGGCTTTCAGTACGGTGTTTTCATACTGCACCGCCAGGGCCTGGAAACGGGCGTCCTGGACGCGAACGTTGTTTGTGATACGGCCGTAACTGAAGATGTCCCAGCTGAAGCCGGGACCACCCACACCGCGAATGCTGGCCGATTCGAACCAGTCATTGGCGTTACCTGCCTGCCAGCCGATGGAGCCAAACAGAAAGAAATGGGGGAACAGGTCAGCTTTCGCCACGCCGATGAGTGCCGACTGGGCCGCAAGCTGGCGTTCCGCCTGGCGAATGTCCGGGCGCCGGCGCAGCAGCTCCGCCGGCAGACCGACCGCCACGGAACCGGGAACATCAGGAAGCTTGCCGGGGCCGGTGAGCATGCCGTCCACTTCCCCCGGCAGTTTGCCCAGCAGGGTTGCCAGGCCGTTTTTCACCTGGCGAAGCGTTTTTTCAAAATCCGCAATAGTCGCTTCGGTGGTGTACAGAAGGGCACTGGCCTGGGTGACGTCCAACTCGGATACCTGCCCGCCTTCGAAACGGGCGTTGGCGATCCGCAAGGAATGCTGTTGGATGATGACATTGTCCCGGGCCACGACCAGCTGCTCTTCCAGGGTGCGGATGCGCACATAGGCCCGCGCCACTTCGGCGGTCAAAATCACCAGGAGGTTGTCGTATCCGGCGATGGATGATTCCAGGTTGCCGATGCCGGACTCGATCCCCCGGCGGAATTTCCCCCAAAAATCAAGTTCCCAGGCGGCATCGAAACCGATGTTGTAGTCGTCGTAGTTGGGGAAGAAAGGATTGTTTGTGTTGTTTTCACTCAGGTTGACGCGGCTGTAGCTGCCCCCGGCGCTCTGCTGCTGGGGAAATAGCAGTCCTGCGGCAATGCCCAGTTGGGCCCTTGCTTCCAGGACACGCAGCCCGGCCACCTGCAGATCCAGGTTCTGCCGGTAGGCCTCTTCGATAAGGGCGTCGAGCACCGGATCGTTGAACACTTTCCACCAGGTGGCAAAACCGGCATCGTCCTGGTTGACGGTTGTATTTTCCTGCTCCAGCCAGGCCTGCCGCTCGGGTGTATCCGGTTTGACATAGTCCGGTCCCACGGCACAGCCGGCCAATAGGCAGACCAGTAGCAACGCCAGGATACCAGTGGCTGTGTCTCGCCCTTGAATCCAATCAACAAGTATTTTCATGTTCTATTCCTTTACGGTAATCTGAAAACGCCCCGGCCCCTGATTTAATTTATATCCATACGTGTCTGCAGCCGATTATGACTGCGCGAACCAAAACAGGCGCTACACCCGTTTTTGCTCCGTAATCCTGAAAACAGGGCATACAGCACCGGCACGAAGATCAGCGTGAGCACCGTGGCAAAACCGAGCCCGAACATGATGGTCACCTCCATGGATACGAAAATCGCATCCATGAGCAGGGGAGCCATGCCCAGGATGGTCGTCAGGGCAGGGACCGTAACCTTAGGTTGGCAGCTTCTGCTGCTATGGTCACGAACCTTGCGGCGGGATCGGCCTGGTTATGGTTTCCGGCATCGAACGGATATGCAGATCCTGCTGGGGAAATGCGATTTCTATTTTTCTTTCCCGGAACAGCCGGTCGATTTCGAAGCGGACGGCCGTTTCGACCTCAAATATATGGGTGATATCGGTCCAGAGACGCAGTTTAAAAATCAAAGCGCTGTCTCCGAAATCGCTGAAAATCACGTCAGGTTTGGGATACTTCAATGCGTGACGGATACTGCCGGCGATTTCAAGAAACGTTTGGCGTACCAGTTCGATATCGGAGCCGTAGGCCACGCCGACGACTATTGTTCGGCGCAGGCGTTTGTCCTTGAAACTCCAGTTGATCACCTGGTTGCTGATGAATTCCGAATTGGGGATAATCAGCGAGGCGTTGTCATAGGTCTGGACAACCGTGGAGCGGACGTTGATCTTTTTGACGGTTGCCCAGGTACCGTTGATCTCGACGTCATCGCCCACCTGGATCGGCCGTTCAAAAAGCAGGATAATGCCGGAAATGAAATTGTTCACGATGTTTTGCAGTCCGAATCCGATTCCGATACCGAGCGCACCGAAAGCCACCGCCAGAGAGGCGGTGTTAAGGCCGAAAACATGCAAAGCGACGAGGATGCCGAGCGACCAGGCCACATAAGCGGTGATGGTGGTGATGGAATCTTGCAAACCGCTTTCCAGGCCGCTATGCTTGAGAAACCTGGTCTGAAAAATATGGCGCCACATGCTCGCCAGGGCATGGGTCAAAAACAGTACCAGAACGGCATACAGGAGGCTCAAAAAGCTGAACGCCATGCTTCCGATCTGGATCGTGCTTCCCAAAAACTCGATGACGTTGACCAGCACGGTGCTTTTTTCACCCCAAATCAGCAGCATCAATGTGATCAGGGATGTGCCCCACAGCAGCTGGCCCATGCGAATCATGAGCCATTGCACGGTGTCGCTTATTTTGGAAGGGTTCTCCACCTGCGCCATTTTTTCCCGATACGAGGTGTCCCACTCCACGAGCATACGAAAGAAAATATACCACCACAGCCAGACGGCAGCACTTTGGCCCCAGGACGAAAACCAGTAGATCGTCAGGTTGCCGAATCCGGCCAGATCCAAAACAAGTCCCCCGACCGTAATCACCTGCAGAACCGCCAGCACAAAAGTTCTCAAGCGGAAGCGTTTTTTGGCCGGTTCCTTGTCGGTTTCGACCGGATCGGCCGAGTATACCCGGCTGAGGGAAATAATGAAACCGATAAACAAAAGTTCGAAAACGAATCGGGTCAACGACAAAAGGGCACTGGGTGGCATGAAAAACCACGATAGAAATGCGTATGCCAGGGCAAAGGAACGGATGGATGCCAGCAGGCTCCTCAAGCGCCGATTGATTGCCGCCGGCATCGGTTTACCCGCCAGCTGTTCCCAGTTCTTGAGGGCGTCGTTTCCCCATTTCGTCAGCAGCCACACCAGAAAAACAACAAAAAAGAATTTCAGGGATGGCGTTGAAAAGTACAGCACGTCAATCTGGTTGCAGATGTGCAGATAGACCGTAGCACCGGTCAGCAGCAGCGTCCTGCCCGCCAGCACACAAAAAAGACGATTGGCGGAAAAGCGTTTGCAAAAACTGCTTTCGGAAAGTTTGGCGAGGTGGGTCCGCAGGCGTGTGAGGCCCCAGACCATAACTGCCAGAACGATGAGGAGAGAAACCACCAGAAAACCGGCTGAGTTCCATACTTCACGGAATTCATTGGCCCAGAAATCGGCTGAAAAAGCACCCCCGATCGCCTGCACCATCAACCGGCATTCAGCTGCAATCCGCTGCGGCCCGGAAGTAAACGGTGGTTTTTTTTCTCTTGTGAAAAGTTGTGGCTGCTGCTTTTCCCGAAAAGCCTGCTCAAATTTTCGGGATAGTCCGTTGACGTCGTTTGCGATCACCGTCAGTTCGCTCAACTGTGCGGCGTATAATCCCTGGATCGATCCCAGAAGGTTTTCTTTGGTGGTCAGGCGCGCCAGGAGCCCTTTCAAGAGCTTGATCAACGGGGCCGCCTCGTCGTCTTTCAGGGCCACCGCCTCGATGTCGTTGAGCTGTTTGCTGCGGAAATCGATCTGCTGCCGGTTCTCGACAATTTGCCGATCGATATCCACGGCGGCGTGCTGGATCTGATTGAGCTTGCCATTGATGGCGGCGATAGTGTCGCGAACCTCGTTCCAGGTTTTATCGAGTTCTTTTATCTGGTCTTTCGGCAAGAGAAGAAAACCGGAATAGGTTGTCACCTTGATACTGTAAGCCTTTAATTGGGCTTGCCAGTCGCTGCGAAGCCTTTGCAGCAAATCAAGCTGCTCCGTCAATTGTTGAACGGTTTCGGTTTCAGCGGCGGTACTGTCTTCCACCAGTTTTTGCATGTTGGCGTAAAGGGATGAAGCCTCCGGTTGTTTCACCCCCTGCCCGCGGCAGATATCCACCGGGCCGGCTGCAAGGCACAGCGGCAAAACAATCATCCAGACAGTAACAAACCATTTCGATACGGCATTTTTGCGCATACGGCATCCTCCAGAAAATTGACCGGGTCAGAGCCACTTCCGTTTTTTGAAAACAGCCAGCATGACCAAACCTACCAGTATCATGAACCCCCATGTGATGAAATAACCCCACTTCCATTCCAGTTCGGGCATGTACTTGAAGTTCATTCCATAGATACCGACAATGAACGTCAGCGGGATGAAAATGGTGGCGATGACGGTCAGTACCTTCATCACCTGATTCATTTTATTGCTGAGTGTGGACAGGTATACTTCGAGCAGGCCTGAAAGGATGTCGCGATAGGATTCCAGCGTGTCGATAACCTGGATCGTGTGGTCGTAGATGTCCGAAATAAAAACATCCGTGGAACGGTGAATCAAAGGCGAATCGCTTTTCAGCAGGTTGTTCAACAGCTGCCGCATGGGCAGGACCTGCTTGCGGAAATGGATCATTTCCCGCTTGAGCTGATGAATCTCGCCGGACAGCATGGGCGGCGAATCTTCCAGCAGCGTCTCTTCCATTTTTTCAATTTTTTCACCGATAAGTTCGATAACGGAATAATATTGATCCACTACGGCATCGATCAGGGTATACGCCAGATAGCTGCATCCGGCGCTTCGGATCCGCCCTTTGCCCTTTCGGATTCGTTCCCGCACCGAATCGAAGACGTCGCCTTGAATCTCTTGAAAGGAAAGCAGAAAATGATCGCCGACAACCAAACTGATCTGTTCGGAATCGATTCTGCCCTCTTCCGTATTGAACTGGAGCATTTTGAATACCACATAGATGTAGGTATCGAATTCCGTCATTTTGGGACGCTGACCCGTGTTGAGGATATCCTCGAGGATAAGGGGATGTATGTTGAAGAGGTCGCCTACTTTTTCGATGACCCCGATATCATGCAGTCCGGCGATATCGATCCAGGAAACCCCGGTTTTATCCAACAGCGGCAGCACATCCTCTACCCGCTGCAGTTCACGCTCTTGGAATTGGCTCTTGTCGTAATCAAAAAGATGGACGGTGATTTTTTCGGTTTTCGCTTCACCGATGTGCACGAGCGATCCGGGAGACATCCCCGATTTGATGGATCTTCGCTTTGTCGATCTGGGCATAAAAACCTCCAACGGCAGATATTTTTTTCGCACCCGATGGTTCCACGGAACGTGACCGGAGCTATAGAGTTTACATATCACAGTCTTGTTTTTTGGCCAAACCCAATCGCACCCTTTGTGCAGGCGGACGATGAAACCAATCCGGCTGACCGGAATGGCTTTCGACGCTTTTGTTTAGGCCAATCGTATTGGATAGCGGGGTAAACCATAGAGCTGCAACGGTAAGGTAAAGATACCGTTTGTGGATGGACACTGCCCAAATTACGACGATATGGCAAAATCCCAGTGCATCTCGATGGCCAGCCAGTGTGGAAGAAGCATAATGGAACCGGAAAAATCAAAACCTGCGTTTTCGATACGTTCTCTTATCCGTACCGAAATTTGATTCGTCGCCACGATAACGGACGCGAGCGCCACGGGATTATCTTCGATGGATTCCGGATCGCAGAAAGGACGGCAGGCAGGCGGATCGGAACAAACATAATGTGTTCGACATACAAGGGGTCGCATGGGATAGGCACTGCATTGGCCGTCTACCAGCATGGGGCAGAGCAGGTATGCGATAAAAGCTGATTGCCCGTCAATATGGGGAGTGTGATTCCGCCCCGGCCTGGTTTCATCCCAGGCATGCCATTGCTGCGTTCGGGTTTTGAGGCTTTTGATCTGATCTTGTGAAAATTCGCGCCGGATATAATGCGCTAAGGCCCGGGCCTCTTCACTGTTTGTGAGGATATGCTGCCCGCAGCAATGGAAGCAGCCCGGCTTGCAGGATGGATCGAGGCCTTCTTCGACATGTAATCGATTGAGTTCGCGGCCGGCCGCTTTATCTACGGACAGGTAAACATTGTTGACAAAGTTTTCTTGGCGCGTGTTCAGGAAATCAATACCGGACGCGTCGGTATCTGCAGTAAACTCGTCGTCTTCAACCACGTCCATGAGTCGTCCCCCTTTTCGATAGATGCCTGACACTGATGATCACGAACCAACAAGGGTCAACAAAATATTTTAGACCAGGGCTTCTGTTGTTTCGCGTTGCTGCAAGCAGTGGAAATTCGCTCGAATCGGGGCGAGGACTCACAGACAGATTATGCTATACAACCGTCACATTTATTGCGGTAGGTCCCTTTTGCCCGTCTTCCACTTCAAATGTGACGCGATCGCCGTCACTAAGCGACTTAAACCCGGTGGCATTAATATTCGAATGATGAACGAATACATCGGGGCCTTCTTCCTGCTCGATAAATCCAAAACCTTTTTTGTCACTGAACCATTTTACAATACCATTCGCCATTGTAACCAACTCCTTCTCTTAGATTCCTGAGGTTTTCATCCGGTTTTATCAACCGAATGCTGTTTCATTCATTTTCCCTTGGCTGGGTATTTCTGTCAAGCCATTTATGCGTATATATATTGTTATGGCATATAAAAATATTGAACCTTTTCCGGATTTGCTGCTACTTATACCTGTACCCGGGCCATACCGTAGAAATACGGACGCGCTAATTATTGACTTCAGAAGGAAAACAACCATGCGACTTCTACCAGCAATTCTGTTATTTGCCCTGTATCTGCCTGCCTGTCTCGGTGTCTTGAATTCTGCGGATGCCGCCGATAAAACACCCGTCCGCAAAATCGAGGTTTTGCCGCCGGTAAAAGTCATCGAAACGGGGTCTCCTGCCCCGCCGGCTGTGGAAGTCAAAGGCTATTGCTGCATCGCTGAGAAGGTGGTTTCGGTCAGTTCCGAAGATTGCCAAAAAGAAAACGGCCGCTATTTTCCAACCGCTGCGGCGGCCGATGAGGCCTGCCGGAAAAAGGGGCGGTTGATGGAAAAACCGGCTCCTGCCAAAATGACAGCCCCGCCCCCAAATCCCGGCCCCCGAAAAATCCGGCCGGTTGCACCGGTCGCCGGCGGCGGCACGCCGATGAGTCTGCCGCCCTTGGTTGATGGTGTCGATTTGCGGCAGACCAGCTGGCAATGGTCCGCTGAACCCCGCGTTGGCGGTTACATCGGCGCCTCGGCCATCCTGAACATATCGGTCACCAATGTGGGCACGGAACCGGCCGCCGCAAGCCGGATCACTTTCAGTGTGGAATCCGCTCCGGATGGTGCATCCACAACAGACCTTAAGGCGAGCTACGACTGCCCCGAACTGGGTCCGGGGCAATCCCACAATTTCGGCTGGCCGCAGGGAATGTCCGACGCGACCTGGAAAAACGGTACATATCAGTTTCGTTTCAATATCGATAAGGACAACACCGTCACGGAGACGGACGAACAGAACAACCAGCGCACGTTTACCGTGACGCCCAAAGCATTGGCCCTCCTGAATGCCGGCATACAGCAACAAAACACGGGAGTTCAGATCAAAAAACTCGATCTGTCCATCGAAAAAACGCCTCCCTGGCCGCAAACCGTTCTGCTCGAACAGCTCAATGGAAAAGGAATTTTCCAGGCAAACATACAAAACGTCGGCAACACGGTATCTCCGGAAACCACCGTGGCGCTCACCTGGATCAATACACAAACCAACGGATACCTAAACATGGGTTATGCGCCCCTCCCCTCACTGGCACCGGGAGAGGAGACAACGGTTCAGATCAAGGCGGGCCTGCCGCCCGGCAAGGAACCCGGCAAGCACCATGTTCAGATGAGTATCGATCCACATCTCGAAACCCAGGATGTTTCCAGAACAAACAATCATACAGAGGTGATCGCCGTTGATTTTCTTCACAAAGCCGATCTGACCCTGTTCAAACCCGGGGAATCCGAGTATATACCGAATCGAACCAGTCAACCCCACAAGCCGGTAAAAATGTCTTTTACCGTCTATAACATGACCCCCGACAGCTATAGCGGGCCACTGACCGTCACCCTGGCCTGCGATGATCAGCCCGTCAGCACAATCGGTTACGAGGGTATCGGTGGCGGCGGCATCGGCAGCCAAGGCGGTTGTGACGCTCAGGGGCACGGATGCCAAACGTTCCAATTTACACATGAATGGTCGACAACGGGAACCAAAAAATGTGAGGTCAGCGTCGCGCATCAGTACGGTCCCCAGTTCGAAGCAGACCCAACCAACAATAAAGCCACCTTCCAGGTCCTCATTCTCCCGGATATGGCATCTCCCCTATAGCCCCTATCGGTATATAGCAGATGAATACCTGTCGAATGGCACTGCGATGCCATTCGACAGGTACATCATCGCAGGTGGGATGGGAATGTGATGGCAAGCCCCATAGCCGTACGCGAATTAACCCTAACGTTCCATAGAAAACAAGCCAAAATCAATGCGATCCTTTGGATAGAACATGGGGAATATCCGGCAGTATGTTTTTCATCAGATCTGTAAGGTCGGCAACCACGGATTCTTTGTCGCGGGTCTCCGTTATTCTTTGACCGACCCCGCCAGCAGCCCGCGGATGAAGTAGCGCCCCAGCAGGATATAGATGGCCAGGACCGGGATCGCCGCCAGAATGGACCCGGCCATAGGCAGGTTCCAGCTCACGGCCTGGCCGCCGGCCAGTTGGGCCAGTCCGACGGTGATGGGGTTGGCGGTGTGGCGGGTAAGGCAGATCCCCCACAAAAATTCGTTCCAGATCTGGGTGAACTGCCACAGGCTGGTAACCACGAACCCTGGGATGGAAAGCGGAAAAACAATCCGGGTGTAGATGGAAAAAAACCCGGCACCGTCCAGCTTGGCCGACTCCATCAGAGCGTCCGGTATCTGAGCGTAGAAATTACGGAAAATAAGCGAAGTAATGGGAAGCCCATACACCACGTGGGCCAGAATTAAACCAGGCAGGCCGCCGTACAGGTGCATGGCCCGCAGGGTCTGGAACAGGGGAATCAGGATAACCTGGTAAGGAATAAACATGCCGAACAGGAATAAAGTAAACACGATTTCGCTTCCCGGAAACTTCCATTTTGAAAATACATAGCCATTCAGGGAACCGAGCACTGTGGACAGAATCGTCGCACAAACCGTCAAGATAATTGAGTTCACCAGATTGGGCCGCAGTAGTTCCATGGCCGTTCCAAAACTGGACCAGTTCACGGTCTTCGGCAGTTCCCATGAAGTCGGCAGGCTGATCTCGGCCGGCAGCTTGAGGGCTGTTACCACGGTCAGGTAGGCCGGCAGCAGGTAGGCAGCCACCAGCAAAGCCAGGGTACTGTATAGCAAAACGGAACCGATGGGCAGCCTGCGAATCATTTCGCCCCCCCCCGTTCCCGGTAACTGTTGATCAGGTAGGGCACAATGAAGGTGGCGGCCACCAGAAACAGAACGATGGCGATGGCGGCACCTTTGGCGAAATCGTTGGCCCGAAAGGTGGTCAGGTACATAGTGAGGGCCGGATGCCCGGTTTGACCGTTGTCCGGTCCGGTCATGGCAAAAATGAGGTCGAACATCTTCAGGGAAATGTGTGACAGGATAATCACGGCACTGATGGTAATCGGTTTCAGCATGGGCAGGGCTACATAGCGGTAGTACCCCACATTACCGGCACCGTCCAGCATGGCGGCATCCCGCAAATCCTGGGACATACCGGTGAAACCGGCAAGATACAGCGCCATGGTGTATCCGGAATATTGCCACACCGTGGCCAGGATAATACCGATGGTAGCCAGATTCCAGCCATGCGTCTCTTCCATGAAAAGGGCCGCAGGCAAAATGTCTCCACCCAGCCAGGCAAGAGCCCCCAGAGCGACACCCGGCAGGAACCACCGTTTGACGGCCCTGCCCGAATCCCGGGTCAGCACCCATAACCCGACGATAATCAGAACAAATGCCGCAATATACAACGCTACCTGAATCAGGTCCTGCCAGTTGAATTCCAGCACGGCTTCGGTGCTGGACAGCCACCGAAACGTCAGCGGCTTCATGCCGAGGTAAGTCGGCAGAATATTGATCCCGCCCTGGGGTGCCAGCATCCAGCGCCAGATGGTTCCGGTCACGATAAAGGAAAGCGACATGGGGTAGAGAAAAACCGTGCGTAAAAAGTCTTCCCCCCGGGGTTTGCAGTCCAGCAGGATGGCGATAAACATCCCCATGCCAATAGCCCCCACCAGCAGCATCACCGAATAATAGACCGCGTTGACCAGATCCTGCCGGAAACCGCCGCCCAAAAAACCGGTAAACAGTTCCACGTAGTTTCCAAAGCCGATGAAGTTCTTTACCGGGTTCTCGGCAAGGGCGGCCACACCGCCCCAGTCCGTCAAAGAAATCCAGAAAGTGTTGGCGATAAAACCGTAAACGAACACCGCGATCAAAATAATCGAGGGGAGCAGGGTTAAAAACGCTTTGATCCGGTCTTTAGACAGGTCCCGCATATCACTTTAACTCTCTTCGCCATGTTTTTTATGCAACTATAGGGATAAATCTGCGCCGGGGCGGTGACCCCGGCGCAGGCATCCTTGCTGTTCGGCTATTTGCCGATACCGTTTTTCACGGCTATCTGCTGGGCGGCATTGGCGGTTGCCTCGGCGTTCTTGGATTTCAGAAACATTTCCATTACGGAAGCAAAATCGTTCATGAAACCTTCGTTGGCAGTCACACCATGGGCCAGGGATCCGACGATCGTATCCTTACCGAAATCGGCGGAAGCAGACTTGGCGTAATCGTTGTACTTGGACAGGTCACTGTCGGTACGGGCGGATATGGAGCCTTTTAACGGATTGAAAGCATCGCTGCCTTCAAGCGAACCGAGGATGCTCAACCAGGCAATGGCATTGTCGCGGGAAGGGGCGCCTTTGGGCAAACCGAAGGAATCCGCCAGAAACATGAACTCACCGCCGGTACCCGGCGAGGCAACCCAACCGAAACCGCTTCCCGGGGCCAGCTTCTTGGTGGTGCTCATATATCCGGCAGCCCAGTCGCCCATTACGTTAAAAGCGGCGCGGCCGTCAACGACCATGTCGGTGGCCTGCTGCCAGGACAGAGAAGATGCATCTTCGTTGGTGTACATCAGCACTTTCCCGAACAATTCCCAGGCTTTTACACCCTCCGGGCTGTCGAAAGCCAGCGTGCCGGACCAGAGCGCGTCCCAGTTGGCCGGTCCCAGTGATGCCAGGGCAACGGATTCCCATAAATGGTTGGCGGTCCAGTTCTGGGCCAGGGCCAGGGGCACAATGCCCTTTTCTTTCAACTTGGGTGCCACGGCAAAAAAATCATCCCAGGTTTTGGGGGCAGTGACGCCCCATTTTTCCAGGTTGGCCGGGACATACCAGAGGACGTTGGAACGGTGAATATTCACCGGCACGGACCAGATCCCTTTGTCGGTGCCGATCAGTTTTACAAGGCCCTTGGGAAACGCATTCATCCAACCTTCCTGCTCGAACAAAAACGTCAGGTCCTCCATGCGGTCGGCCTTCACCCACGTTCCGATCAGTTCCTGCCCGGCATGGACCTGGAAGCTGTCCGGCGGTTCGCCGCCGAGCATGCGGGTCTTCAACACCGCTTTGGCGTTGACACCGGATCCACCGGTTACGGTTGCATTGATTACATTCACGCCGGGGTTCTGCACCTTGTAAAGTTCAAGCAAAGCTTCCAGTGCCGGTCCCTCGTCGCCAGCCCACCAGGAAAAAATCTCCAGATCTCCGGTAAGGCTCTTGGCCTGGGCCGTCAGCCCCAGGGGCAACAGCAACAATACTGCAGCCAGTATAAATACGGTTCTCTTCATTTTCTCCTCCTCCTTTTTGGTTGGTTTTTTAGAAGCTATCTAAAAAAACGGATTTTGGTTCAAGATCAAGGCGGACGCGCGTTTCAAACCGGAAAAATACTGTTGTATTTCGAGGATTTGAAACAAACACCCAACGCAGATATTGGGCCAAAAGACTTTTTACGAGTCCATCATTCAACGAATCGCTTTTTCCGTATGCGGATCGAACAAAAGCATCCGGCGGGCATCAACACCAAGCGCTATTTGCGCTCCTGGATCCACCTTGATACGCCCTACCAATTCTGCGATCATACTGGTATTTCCGGCGCTGAATTCAAGCAGAGATTGGGCGCCCACGATTTCCGAAACCACCACCTGCCCGGTAAACCGCCAGGTCTCCGGGAGGCCGGCAAGGGCATCCCCGGCCTTGATGGCATCCGGACGGATTCCCGCCAACACCGCCTGCCCGTCTTCCACACCCTCGGCGGGAAAAACAGGCAAAGTCAATTCATTGACGGCAACAAACCATCCATCCGCTTTTTTCTGCAGCGTCCCGGGCAGGATATTCGTAGGCGGATTCCCGATAAACCCGGCCACAAAAGTGTTGTCCGGCTTTTCGAAGACATCGATGGGCGATCCGACCTGTTGAATATGGCCATCTTTCAGGATAACAATCCGGTCTGCCAGGGTCATGGCCTCAATCTGGTCGTGGGTGACATATATGGTGGTGGTATTCATCTTGAGGTGCAGTTTTTTCAGCTCCATGCGCATCTGGGTTCGCAGTTGGGCATCCAGGTTGGAAAGCGGTTCGTCAAACAGGAAGACCTCCGGTTTGCGCACAATCGCCCGCCCCATGGCGACCCGCTGGCGCTGGCCGCCCGAAAGCGCGGCCGGTTTTCGTTTCAGGAAAGGTGTCAGTTCCAGTATTTCAGCGGCTTCGCGAACCTTTACATCGATCTCGTCTTTTGGACTTTTTCCCATTTTAAGACTGAAGCCCATATTGTCGTAAACGGTCATATGCGGGTACAAAGCGTAGTTTTGAAAAACCATGGCCACATTCCGGTCTTTGGGTGACACATGCGTCACCACCTTGCCGGCGATACGGATTTCCCCATCGCTCAGTGGTTCCAGGCCGGCGATCATCCGTAAAATGGTCGATTTCCCACAACCCGACGGACCGACCAGAACAATAAACTCATCGTCCTGAATTTCAAGGTTCACGCCGTGGACCACCTCGGTGGCGCCGAATCTCTTGATTACATTGATCAGTTCAACCTGGGCCATTGCAACTCCTGTTTATACTTGTTGGTGATCACGTCGACTTTCGGACGATCAGTTCTGTTTTCAATATTTCGGTCCTTGGAATATACTTGTCTTCACCTGCCGCAAAACACTCCAGCAGCAGGCCCGCTGCGGTTTTGCCAATCTCAAAGGCCGGCTGGCTTACCGTCGTCATGGGCGGATCGATAATGGCCGATATGGGATTGTTGGTAAACCCGACCAGGGCGACATCCTCCGGAATGCGCAGCCCGGCTTCCCGGATATACAGATAGGCGCCGATGGCCACCGGATCATTGACCGCAAAAATGGCGTCGGGCGGCGATGCCAGTTCAAACAATTTCTGCGCCCCCCGGCGTCCGTCTTTTTCGTGGTAACCGCCCTCCACCGTCAGGCTGGGGTCAATTGGAAGCTTGTTATCGGCAAGCGCCTTTTCATATCCCGCCCGCCTTTTTTGGCTGACGTAAAGTGAGCTGGTGCCCGCCAGGTGAGCAATCCGACGATATCCGGACCGGATCAGGTAGCAAACGGCATTATAGGCCCCGTCAAAGTCATCGACGAGCACCATACTGACCTCCATTTCTTTAGCCACCCGGTCGAACAGAACAAGGGGGATCCCCTGCGCCAGAACGGTTTCCAGGTGGCCGAAATCGGAGGTCTCCTGTGAGGTAGAGACCAGCATACCCGCTACCCGATTGGCGGCCAACGCTCTGGTGTTGATGACTTCCCTGTCGAAGGTGTCGTTGCTCTGGCAGACCATGATCGTGTAACCCGCCTGGTAGGCCACCTCCTCGATACCGCTGATGACGGTTGCAAAAAAATCATGCCTGATTTCCGGTACGATGACCCCAATGGTATTGGACCGCCTGGTCTGCAGGCTTTGGGCGATCAGGTTGGGTTGGTAATTGGTTTTGGCCGCCATGGCCAGCACTCGTTTTTTGGTGGCGCGACTGATATCGGCGTGGTCCCGGAGCGCCCTCGACACCGTTGAAGGGGAAAGCGTCAGCTGTCTGGCAAGATCTTTGATCGTAATATGGCGCATTTGGTCTCTTGGCATGGTCGGATGTGGTTTGCCCCCGGACAATACCGGGTATGCACCGGAAAAGCCTCAGGGCGGGCGGCACTCCGGTGTTGTTCAAAAGCGATGACCGGCAAAAACCATTTGGCACGATTGATTTTCGGAAACGCTGCAAACAATACCGCAAACGTTTGCGGTACTATATTTTGATCGCCCGCTCCTTGTCAACCCCAACGTTTTAAGTCGAGGGCTTCAGTTCCAGAGCAGCGGTAGGGCTTTGGTGATTTTTTTAGAAGCTATCTCAAAAAACGGATTTTGGTTCAAGATCAAGGCGAACGCGAGATTCAAACCGGAGGAATACTATTGTATTACGAGGATTTGGAACGAACGCCCAACGCAGATATTGGGCCAAAAGACTTTTTTGAGATAGCTTCTAGTCTCTTTTCAGCAACTTGTTGCGTTTCCATAAGATAGTGGAAAATGGTTGGCTATTTGCCGGTGATGGTGTATTGTATTACCATACTCCAACGACATACTTCTACCCGGTTTCTCTGTTTTGTGCGAATTGGCCTGCTATCCGGCTTGATCGGCGACATCTTCAGCTCCATATTGTTTACATCCGAAAAGTACGAATCGGTACAGATAACGGTGCATTCAGCATTTTTTACCCAACCCAACAACAGGAGGTACCCAAATGGCTGAAAGTGTATACAAAGTAATCCAACTTGTGGGAACCAGCACGGAATCGTGGGAAAAGGCCGCAGCGGCGGCTGTAGAAAAAGCGGGCAAGAGCTTGCGCGATATGCGGGTGGCTCAAATCATGGACCTCGACATGACCATCAAGGACGGCAAGGTGGAAACTTACCGGGCCAAGATAAAGGTCTCCTTCAAATACGACAGTTAGTTTCCATCCAAAAAAAAGCGGGGGCACTGCTGTATTCTTATACCGCAGGCCCCCGCCCGCTCCTCACCAAACCCGCGTGATAAAATTTGTGTGAAGCTGGAAATTCCAGATCGATTATACGCATACCACCTGTAAAGTCCCCCCCAAAAACGACCGTGAATTTTTCGGGGTCCGCCTCCGTCAGCCAAATTCCCTTTTCAAACGATCCAGGGCTCGTGTTAAATGTGTAAGGTTATTCTGTGACTTTCACCGGATTAACTCTGTGGTTGTAAATACAGTTTTTACGAATTCACCAACCGTAACGTTACAGCTATTTTAATTCTATTCGCCATGTTTTTTATGCAACTACAGGATTCAGTTCCCCTGTTTCACATTACTGTTGCCGTATTTCTCCCAAAAAACCGCCGGCGGTATTTTATTCTCCAGCGTGGTTCCAATCTCCTGAAGACTTGACATGCCTTTTACAATGTCCAGCCCCTTGTGAATGTTGTTGGGGGTGAAAATAAGACGGGTCAGCGACATTCCCGAAAGCGGGGTAAGGTCCGCAACCCTGGTTTCGCCGGTATCCCGATATTGACCTCCTCCGGAAAGAGGTGCTACACATGAACCCGTGTCAATTGTTCGGATCTGCCGGACTGTTTATGATCATTTATAGTCGAATACCACGGCCGGGAATCACATGGACCAGTTGAACAACGACTCACTGGAAAAGCGAAATATTTTCTATCGGATCATGTTGTCCGTATTTCCATCCTTGGGCCGGGAGGGACGAAGGTTTCTGCTGCAGAACCTGTGGCTGCATTTCAGGCCGACAACGGTCCCGGAGGCCACCCTGCGGTTCACCCTCAGTTGGGGACTGGGCGGCATCTCCGTGGTTCTGATCCTCACCCAGATGGTTACCGGAATCCTGCTCAAATTTGTTTACATCCCGGTTCCCGACGGCGCGTACGCATCGATTCTACACCTCCAGGAAACCGTCCGGTTCGGTCAGCTGATCCGCAACATCCACCACTGGTCGGCCGGTATCCTTGTGGCAGCGATTTTTCTGCATCTGCTGCGGGTTTTTTTTACCGGGGCTTTCCAGGCACCACGCCAGTTCACCTGGGTTATCGGGATGGCCCTTTTCCTGCTGGTGCTGATGGCCAATTTCAGCGGATACCTCCTTCCTTACGATCAACTGGGCTACTGGGCCGTGACCGTTACCACCGGGATGCTGGCATACATTCCCGTGGCCGGTATTCCATTGCGCGAGCTGGTCATGGGCGGCCCCGAAATCGGCCCGAATACCCTGCGCTTCTTTTTTGCCGTACACACCACCGTCATTCCCATCCTGCTTTTGCTCCTGATGGGATTTCATTTCTGGAGAATTCGGAAGGCCGGCGGGTTGGTCCTGCCGCGATCGCAGGGAGAAGCAATACCGGCGAAACCGTCACGGGTTGCCACCGTCCCGCATCTGCTCGTTCGCGAAACCGCCGTCGCCCTTTGTGCAATTGCCGTCGTGCTGCTGATCTCCATTTTTTTCAACGCCCCCCTGGGACAGCCGGCCAACCCGGGGTTGACCCCAAACCCGACCAAGGCGCCCTGGTATTTCGCAGGATTGCAGGAACTCCTTTTACACCTGCACCCCACTTTCGCGGTACTGGTGGTACCCGCTGGCATCCTTTTTTTCCTGGGCCTGTTGCCCTATCTGAAAACGGACACCGATACCTCAGGCATCTGGTTTGGTTCCCGGCGCGGGAGGAACCTGGCGCTGGCAACCGCCGGAGTTGCCGCAGTAGCCACACCGTTAATCGTCGTTATCGACACGATTTATATACGTTCCAACGGCTTTTTCAGCAATTTGCAGCCGGTTGTTACTGCCGGCTGGATACCCTTTATACTGGGTATTGCCGCGATCGCCGGCTTTTTCCGGTTGCTGCGACATCGTGCCGCCACCAAAAACGAGGTTTACCAGTCGGTTTTCGTATTGTTGACAACAATATTTATGCTACTGACCTTTATCGGTATCTGGTTCCGGGGAGCGGCCATGAAGCTGGTGCTTCCGTGGAACCCGTAACACGGGCATCACAAAGAAACGGAGTTGTCATTAATCGTGCCTGAAAATGAAGATAAAAAACAACCGTCTGCAGGTCGCAGAAGCCTGTTGAACTGGATTTGGCTGGCGCTTGGCGGTGCCGCCCTGGCGGAATTTACCTGGTTGGGCATTTCCTTTTTGCGCCCTAAAAAAATGACGGCCGGCGTTGCTTTCCCCGAAAAGATTATTTACGCGGGTCCGGCCGACCGGTTTGCCAATAAAACCGTAACGGCTTTTCCGCGCGGGCGATTTTACCTCGCAAGAATGGAAGACGGCGCCTTTCTGGCAATATCCAGGGCCTGCACCCACCTCGGCTGCACGGTTCCCTGGAACGATAAAGAGGCAAAGTTCATCTGTCCCTGCCATGCATCGACATTCGACATCACCGGAGCGGTCCTTCAATCGCCGGCTCCCCGGGCGCTGGATATTTATCCAATCGTTATCGAAAACAATATCGTTCACGTGGATATTGGCAGACGCATCAAACGAAACGACTTTAAAAAAGAACAGTTAACCTATCCGGACACCCTCCCCGGCACGCCGCCGGACACGCCGATGGATAATTCCTGAAATGCTGCATCACTGGAAAATACTCGGAATCACGGCCACCATCATCATCATTCTTGCGGTGCCCTTTTATCTTCTCAAAAGGGAACACCCGGGGGAATCGGTGCAGGAAACGGGGAAGACCTCCGCAGCCGCTTTCGTGGGCAGTGAAAAATGCAAGGATTGCCATCTGCCGGAATATGACAAATGGAAAACATCCCATCACAAAATGGCCATGACCGCAGCCGACGAAAACACAGTTTTGGGAGACTTCGACAACACCGTTTTCGACCGCTTCGGCATCAACTCCCGCTTCTATCGGAAAAACGGCCGCTATTTTGTTTCCACCCGGGGTCCGCAAGGAAAAATCGCCGACTTTGAAATTGCCTACACCTTCGGCTGGTACCCCCTTCAGCAGTACCTGGTGCCGTTTCCCGGCGGCCGCCTCCAATGCCTGCCCATCGCCTGGGATGTACCCAAGCAGCAATGGTACCAACTTCCTCCCGACCGACTGCTGGATCCCGACGACTGGCTGTTCTGGACCAACGGAGGTCAAAACTGGAACGGCATGTGTGCCGAATGCCATTCCACGGAACTGAAAAAAAATTACGGTGTCGACACCGGCACCTACCACACAACCTGGTCGGAAATCAGCGTTGGTTGCGAAGCCTGTCATGGGCCGGGATCGCGCCATGTAAGCTGGGCCGAAATGCCTGAAATGGGCAGGCCGCGGATGCCCAACGATGAACTGACGGTAAAAACCAGTGGGCTCAGCTCCCGGCAGCAGATCGAATTGTGCGCCCCTTGCCACGCACGGCGCATGTCTCTGGGAAACAACACCCACACACACACCGACTTCCTTGATTACGGCATTCCCCAACTGTTGGGTGAGGAGTACTACTTCACCGACGGACAAATTCTAGAGGAAGTCTATGTTTACGGCTCTTTTTCGCAAAGCAAAATGTACGAACGGGATGTCCGCTGCAGCGACTGCCACGACGTCCACAGCATCAAGCGCATACAGAATGGCAACGACCTCTGTCTCCAATGCCACAAGGCGGCCGTCTACGACACCAAAAACCACCATTTCCATAAAAAGAACGGCGAAACCGGGGAGCCTGTTAAAAACGCTGCCGGCGAAGTTCTTTTCGAAGTTGGTTCCGGTGCGCAGTGCGAACAGTGCCACATGCCGGGCCGTATATATATGGGGGCCGATTACCGCCCGGACCACAGTTTCCGCATTCCACGACCGGACTTGAGCGCCGCCATGGGGGTTCCCAACACCTGTAACCGCTGCCATGCGGACAAAACCGATCAATGGTCTCTGGACGCCATGGCCAAATGGTACGGCCAGAAAAAAAGACCCCATTACGGAACAATTCTGGATGCCGGCCGTAAAGGCCTGCCCGCCGCGCGCGACGACCTCATCCGGCTGGTCGACGATCGGCTCTATCCGACCATTGTCCGGGCCACCGCGCTTTTTCTGTTGTCTTCCTACGAGGGAGCGGAATGCGCCCAAACGTTTGAGCGCGCCTTGACGGACGAAGAAGCACTGGTCCGGCAAACCGCTCTTCGTCACCTTGCCCAACCGGATCTTCACAGGCGCCTGCAGCTGGTCGGGCCGTTGCTCTATGACCCGGTAAAAGCCGTGCGCATTGAAGCCGCCAATCTCTTGGCCGGTATTCCGCCTGCACAAATGACGCCGGCTCTGCGGGAAAAGCACCGAACCGTATTGACTGAATATCGGCAGGCAATGGAGTACGGAGCCGATTTTGCATCCTCGCGGCACAATCTCGGCAACCTGTACACCAGCCTTGGTCAACGCGACAAGGCTATTGAACAGTACCGCAAAGCCATTGAAATCGACAACCTGTTTTACCCGGCCAAGGTCAACCTGGCCATGCTTTACAACCAGATGAACAGGAACGATGAGGCTGAAAAACTCCTCCGGGAAGCCGCCGTCGAATATCCGGTCCAGTATCAGATACAGTACTCTCTGGGCCTTTTGCTGGCAGAGCGAAAAAAGTATGCCCAGGCAATCTCTTTTATGCAATCCGCATCGAGAGGATTGCCGCAGCGGCCCCGTATCCACTACAATCTCGGGCTCCTGTTCCAGCAGCTGCATCAGGACGCCCAAGCCCGTTTGTCCCTGGAAAAAGCCCTGGAAATCGAACCGGCCAATCTGGAATTTCTATACGCCCTGGCCGATTTTTACGTAAAACGCGCAAACTGGGAAGAAGCCCGCAACATTGCCGACAGAATGGTCGCCGGCCACCCGGACCAAAAAATCGGACACGATCTGAAGGCCTTTATCGACGGGCAGACGAAAACCATGCATCAATAAAACACGCTACAATCAAAGACGGAGGAATCGATAATGGATGCAGCAATTCAACATGAGGTGCTACTGCAGCGATTGGCCCAAAACGAGGAATCCATCGCCGAACTGTACCGTATATTCGCCGATAAATTCCCCCGTCACCGCGACTTCTGGATCGGACTGGCCAGTGAAGAAATTCAGCATGCCCGCTGGATTCATAAATTGGCGGCCCGCGAGGGATCATCGGTTGCAATCGACGCCACCCGGTTCGACGACAACGTCTTTGCGGTTGCCGTGCAATACCTGAAGGAAACGGTACAACGTGCAAAAGAAACCAAACAAACTTTCAAGGAGGCTTTGACGGTTTCTCTGGACATCGAAACCGGCATGCTGGAACGGGGCTATTTCACGGTATTCAAAGAGGATGATCGCGAATTGATCGAGATTCTCGAGCACCTGCGCGGCGAAACGGAAAAGCATACCGACAAAATCCGCAAAGAACTGTCCAAAAAACAGTGGCTCCTGTTCTAGAAGCCGTCTCAAAAAACGGATTTTGGTTCAAGATCGAGGCGGATGCGCGTTTTAACCCGGAGGCGCCAGCGAAGCCAGTGCCTGTTGTGGTAAATACTGCTGTATTTCGAGGAGTTGAAACAAGCGCCCAACAAAGATATTTGGCCAAAAGACTTTTTTGAGATAGCTTTTAGTATCCAGCCACAGGCAGTTACAACAAGGGCCCATGGGTTCACCAACCGCATGAACTCTTGCGCGTTAGGGATTAATCAACCTTAAAAAACGCCTTGGCCTTTGCTTTGCAAACCGGGCAGGCGTCCGGCGGTTCAGTCTCGCAAGTATAGCCGCACACCGAACAGACGTAATAATCCGTGTCTGCCAGGGAATCCAGATTGTCCAGGGCCCCCTGGTAAAGGTCGGCGTGGATTTTTTCGACCTCATTGGCATAACGGAAGCTGCGTTCAGCCGCTTTTTGCCCCTCTTCGGCGGCCGATTCAATCATCTCCGGATACATGTGCTTGAACTCATGGGTTTCGCCGGCAACGGCTTCTTTCAAGTTTTCCACGGTGCTGCCGACTCCGTCCATCGCTTTCAGGTGCGCGTGGGCGTGCACGGTTTCAGCGGCGGCGGCGGCCCGGAACAGCCGGCCCACCTGGGGATGGTCCTCTTTATCAGCCTGTTTGGCAAAAGCAAGGTACTTGCGGTTTGCCTGCGATTCTCCGGCGAATGCCTCTTTCAGGTTTTCTGCAGTCTTTGACATTTTTTCTCCTTTTGTTTCGTTTTCCACAATTCGATTTTTAATCGTTTTTTGGGAAGCATATTCGCATTCAAAAAAAATCTCAACGATTCGTTTTTTTGCAATTCCTTTCCACAAAGATGATTTGGATGTCACACACATTGGTGTTGGTAGGTCCCGTTTTCAACAACCCGCCGATGCCCTCGAAAAAATGGTAGGCATCATTGTTTTTCAGGTAAGCATTGACATCCAATCCTCTTTTCACCGCCAGATCCAGCAACTCACCGCAGGCAAACGCGCCTGCGGCATCTGTAGGCCCGTCGTTTCCATCCGTACTGGCCGCCAGAAAATAGATCCCCTGTGACGCTTTTCGGTCCTGCCCGATCTCTGCCAGGAAAGACAGGGCCATCTCCTGGTTGCGTCCTCCTTTGCCCGTGCCTCGCAAGGTAACGGTGGTTTCACCCCCTGCGATGATACACACCGGAACATCACCCAGAAACCCGTACCGGCCGGCATCTATTGCGATGCCGCAGTACATTTTGGCGACTTCACGGGCTTCACCGGTAATTCTGGAAGACAGGATTGTGGTTTGATAGCCCATCCGTTGGGCGCTGTCTCGGGAAGCCAGCAGGCTCAGGTAATTGGTCCCGATCAGGATGTTGCTGACCGATTTAAAAATCGGATCGTTCTTTCCCGGTGTATCCGCAACACGGCCGGCCGCACCCCGCTGAAACAGCTGCTCAACCGATTTCGGCAGCCGCTTACGAATATCATACTTTTCGACGATTCGCGCAACGTCGTCAAACGAAGTTTCGTCCGGGGCTGTCGGCCCGGAGGCAATGGTGTCAAAACTGTCTCCGACCACATCGGAAAGAATCAGGTTCAGTGAAGTGGCCGGATAGATCATGCCGGCCAGGCGGCCGCCCTTGATCTGAGAGAGATGCTTGCGCAAGCAGTTGATTTCGTCTATGGCAGCGCCGCAATCCAGGAGAATTCCGGTTACCGCCTGTTTTTCCGCGAGCGTAATGCCCCCCGCCTCTCGTTCGGCTGGCGGGGAGGGTATCAGGGCGGAACCGCCGCCGGAAATCAACGTGATGACCAGGGTTTCGGCATCCGCTTTGCGGGCCAGTTTTTCGATCTGGATTGCCGCGCGAATGCCGGCATCGTCCGGAACCGGGTGGGCAGCCTCCATAAGCCGGATCCGGCTCAGTTTCCGGGTATGCCCATATTTAACGACAATACATCCGTCGTCGATCCGTTCACCCAGGATATCCTCGACAGCCGCCGCCATGGGTGCTGTGGCCTTCCCGAACCCCAGGACATAGATCCGTTTAAAACCGGATAAATCGATATTTTTTTCAACTGCGGGAGTCTGGATACAAAGATTCTGCTTTTCGAGAAACAGGCTGCTGCGAATCAGGGCCGCGGGTTCCACACAGCGGACACCGGCCATAAAAATATCCGTGAGGTTTTTTTTCCGGGCTTGCATCGTTGTTTCCATTTTTTTAGAATCGAAACCGCACCCTTCTTTGCGCTTACAGCCGTTCCGACATGGTTATTCCCCGAGATGAATAACCAGCTTATCATGCACCAGCAGGCCCAGATCCATAATCCCATCCCCGTTCAAGTCTCCGGAAGCAACCTCTCTGGGTTCATAGCTCCGGACCTGTTTTTCCCCGGAAAAATCGGATTTTTGAAAAATCTCGAAACTGACTTCCTCGGTCAATTTTCCGTCTTTGACGGATATCAGTTCCATAGAGGCGTTTTCGGCGTTCAGAACGGCAGCCATGGCCCTTGGGGGAGTTCCCAGATGAACGGGAAACAGGTTCCATAAAAAGGGATCTTCCACTAGGCTGGAGTAGTCGCTGATTGTCTTTATTGTATACGAAGGTGTGTTCTCCTGCACCCAGCGGGTTTCAGACCGGCAGGGCAGCAAAACACCTTTACCGGATGCCGAATCAAAGGGGATGATTCCCTCAAGGTCTTTGATCGTGTCACTGAAAGGAACCGCTATGGGTTCATCCTTTTGGGCCTGGGAAAACCAT
>CAZKYZ010000003.1:0-26716 GCA_964557055.1 uncultured Desulfobacterales bacterium | reverse complement strand
GGCTTTTCGTTCGACAGCCCCATCCGCCAATTTTACCTGGTATGGACAATCCTGTACATTCTGTTCTGGTTCGCCCGCAACCTGATCCATTCGAAACACGGTAAGGCTGGCGTCACCGTATCGCTCAGTGAAGATGTCGCCAGGACAACGGGCATCGATCCCGTTGCCGTCAAACTATCATTTTTTGTCGTCAGTGCCGTGTATTCCGGGATCGGCGGCGGCCTGTTCGCCTGTGTACTGACCTCGGTCAGTCCGGGATCATTCGGCATGAACATGTCCGTGATGTTGGTCATGGCTGTTATCATCGGCGGCATGGGAAGTCTCAGCGGAGCGGTTTGCGGAGCCGTGATTCTGACCTGGGTTCTTAGCCTGATCAGCGGCTTTCAGGAATACAGCCTGCCGATTTACGGGATTGTCCTGATTCTCCTTTTGGTGTTTCTGCCGGAAGGTCTGTTCCGGGGGATTGTTTTACGGTGGTTCGACATGGTCAGAACGTGGGCGGATGAAAATTGGCGCAGGGAAATCGACAAATGACCCCGGCACTGCTCTCTGTAAAGGACCTGGCCAAAAGCTTTCACGGTGTAGCCGCCTTGAATGGCATTTCTTTTACAGTGGGCCGTGGTGAAATCGTTGCTCTCATCGGGCCCAACGGTGCCGGCAAAACCACTGTTCTCAACCTGATCAGCGGACTGGAAACAGCGGATAGCGGCGACATCAAATTTAATGGCAGAAAGATATCGGGGATAGCCGCCCACCGAATTGCACGGCTCGGCATCGCCCGGACCTATCAGGCCAGCCAGATTCTGGCTCAGCTCAACGTGGTGGAAAATGTCATGGTGGGGCGCAACCATGCCACCCACGCACCTTTCTGCCTGGCCGGCTTCTGGCCCCCCTTTATCTATCGTGAAGAGCATCGCAACAGGACCCGATCGTACGAAATTTTAGAATTCATCGGGCTGTACGAAAAAGCGGACCGCAGAATCGACCAGATATCCTACCGGGAGCAAAAACTGGTGGAACTGGGAAGGTGCCTGGCCATGGAACCGGCCCTGCTGCTGCTGGACGAACCGTTCGGCGGCTTGAACGCCGAAGAAATCAGCGGCATGGTCGAACGAATTCAAAAAATCCGGGCCACCGGAGTTGCCGTGGTGCTGATCGATCATCATTTTGAAACGGTATTCGATTTGGCGGACCAGGTTGTCGTTCTCGACTACGGGGAAGTGGTGACCTGCGGAAGACCGCAGGATATTCAGGAAAACGAAAACGTAAAACGAACGTATCTGAACCTGTAATCTTTCGGGCGGATCGCCATAACCTGAAACAGTTAAGAAGCTATCTCAACCATGCTGGAGATAAATAACCACACCGTCTGGTACGAATCCCTGCAGGGGGATATCAAGGCACTGGACCGCTGCAGCCTCACCGTCCAAGGGGGCAGCATCACCTGTGTCCTGGGTACGAACGGTGCCGGTAAAACCACCCTGTTTCGATCCATTTCCGGTATTCTGGATGAATTCGACGCCGTTTCCGCCGGGGGGAGCATTTCTTTTCAGGGGACCTGCATTGACCGCCTGGACAGCCGCAGGCGGATACAGGCAGGTCTCAGCCAGGCCCCCCAGGGAAGACATATCTTCTACACCATGTCCGTGGACGACAACCTGGAAATGGGAGCCTTCTCGAGACGGAAGCCCAAAAATACGATTGAAAGAGAGCGGCAAAATGTGTATGACCTGTTTCCGGTGCTTGGCCGGCGGAAACGGCAAAAAGCCGGAACGCTATCCGGGGGCGAGCAGCAGATGCTTTCCATCGGTCGCGCGCTCATGGCAGCACCCCGCCTGCTCATGCTGGATGAACCCTTTCTTGGGCTGGCACCGGTGGTCATTGAACAGTTGACCGACGCCATGCGCCACCTGCAGGAAAAGGGCATGACCATCCTGTTCGCGGAGCAGCGTGCCCGGGCGGCGCTGTCCGTTGCCGACACGGCCTGGGTCATGAAGGACGGGTTTATGATTGCCGACGGCCCGGCGGTTGATATAAAAAAAACCGGATATGTCAGACGGTTATTCTTTGGAGAAAAAACATGAAGTTTCTGCTGGTGGACCCCCCTCATAAAATATGGGAATTTCTGCGTGCCTGGGTACCAAGCCCAGCCTGCCTGCAACTGGCGGCCTTTCTGGAAAATGATTTCGACATCGAATTCATGGACTGCACTATCGCCGAAAACCCCTGGGGGAATCTCCAGGATAAAATCCACCGGGAAAAACCCCGGGTGGTGGGACTCACCACGGCCTGCACCTATTTTGTGCACGACACCATGAATGCGGCGTCCCTCATCAAAGAACAGAGTCCCGAAACCATTGTCATTGCCGGGGGCGCGCACCCGTCAATTCTGGCGGAGGAGACCCTGCGGGACTGCCCGTCCATCGATTATATCTGCATCGGTGAAGGCGAAATAACCCTGCATGAATTCTTAACCGCCGTTGAAAAAACGGGTGACCTGTCAAAGGTGCTCGGGCTGGGCTACCTGGATGACAACGGCAACTTTGTCTACACCGGCGAACGACCGCTCATTGAAGACCTCGACTCCCTTCCCATGCCGGCCTATCACCTGTATGACATGGAACACCCTTTTGTGGGGCTTCCTTCTGAGGGCAAGCGCGGCCTGCTGGTCAATTTCGCCCGGGGATGCAAATTTGATTGCAGTTTCTGCTCGGAGCAGGTCTTCTGGCGACGCCGGTGGCGCTCCCGCAGCCCTCAAAAAATCGGTGATGAATTCGAACTGCTCAAGGAAAAATACAACCGCAATATTTTCTATGTGGGTGATGACATCTTCAACCTGACCCGCGAAAGAGGTATCGGCTTCATCGAAGAAATGACCCGGCGAAAAACCGGACAGCATTTCTGGCTGCAGTCCCGGGCCGACCTGATCAATCGGGACGAGGACCTGATGCCCGGTTTCCGGGATGCCGGCGTGTACCAGTTTATGATCGGCATTGAACACAGCCGGCAGCATTTTCTGGATGCGTTCAATAAAAAAACTTCCATCGAAGACAACCGCCGGGCCATGCAGATATTAAAGGAAAACGGTCTGATGGTCATGGCAACGATCATTATCGGCCTGTGGGACGAAACCGAAAAAGATCGCATTCACCTGATGAAATTTCTCAAAAAGTATGTGGATCACCTGGGCATGAACGTAGTGACGCCCTATCCGGGGACACCTTTTTACGAGGAAATGGATTCACTTGGACGGATCAAGGTACGGGATTTTTCCAAATACGACATGATCCAGGCCATCATGCCCACCAAAGAAGAGCCGGATCTGGACAAGATTACCGATGAGCATATTTCCCTGATTCGAAAGTACTACTGGCAGCCCCTGGAAGTATACAAAGCTTTTTTTTCGAGAAACCCCATCCTGCGCCACCACCACAAACATTTTTTAAAAATCGGCATCACCGCCTTCAAACACGAAGTTTTCGGCATGCCCATGTGGCAGCAGGAAAACTACCAGAAATTTGAAGATTACCTGAAGGAAAGGGGAATGCCGTTACATGGCATCGATCCATAAACAGCATCTTTAGGTTCGGTGCTTTCTACTGCGACCGGTACTTTTGCCTGATTTTCTCAAACACCCCTTTATCTTCAGCACTGTCATAGGCCTTCTGGAGCCGTTGAAGCATATCCGCCGATACTCCTTTTTTAGAAAACCCAAAATAAACCCAATCCTGACGGATGATAAGGGGACAAACCGCAAAGTCGGCATACAGGGGGTCGGTTTTAATTCGATAATGGATGTTGTAACCATACCCGAGAAAACCGCTGATACGTCCCGTATTCAATTTCTTTTCGTTCGATTCCATTGTGGTGGCGATCTCTATTTGTTGGGCAAAGGCTTCATCGGTTGCTCTTTTTTGCTCGAATTCGTCGCCATAAACCCTTCCCAGTTCGATTCCCACCGTCTTTGGCAGTTTTTTGAAATCATCAAGGGACGTTATGTTAAAATTTGAATCTTTTCGAATAACCAGCACGACACTCTCGTCCAATTGGGGCCCGATAAAATTCGTAAACGTTTTTCTTTCTTCTGTGGGGGTCATATTCAACATCACCTGGACATCCCCGGTTTGCAAATACGTCAGTGCTCTTTTCCATGGCAATGGTTTGTAGAGTGGTTTACACCCGGCTTCCTGCAACAATGCTTCCGCAAGCTCAATTGACAAGCCTGTCTGTTTTCCATTTTCGCCTTCCATGAAGAACGGGGGATAAGGGGTTTCGTTGACTCTGACGGTCAGTTCGCACGCCGATGCGGCATTTACCGCCCAGGATACAAATAGAATGGCTATTATACCGATTTTTTTCATAATTTCTTCCTGCTCGATCGTAGAACCAGAACATTCGTATCATTGAATTGCAGAAATATCGCTTTCATATCCGGCCTGTTGTGGGTCAGCGGAAAAGAACGCCAAATCGCAGCATGCTATCGACCCGCAACAATTGTAAAACGATCCTGAAAAATATGCAACAGCACGGGTCCGTTAAAAAGCCATCCCGACGCTGAAGTGAAACACAAAAAAATCCTCATCTTTCTCACGGTCCCTGTCCGGGTTAAACGCAAAATCGACCCGGGCCGGTCCTACCGGCAATTGATATTGGAGACCGAAGCCCACGCCGGTTTTGAAACCCGTAAAATACTGGCTCAATGTATCCGACATCAGATCGGACTTGCTGTCGTACGGAGGCTTGCCTTGCTCTTCACGGGATTGGTTTGGAGATACATTGCCGAAGTCGGCAAAGAGGGATCCGGTCAGGTTCCCGATCAAACGCTGGCGCAATTCTATATTGATGACATTGTATGCCAGGCCCCCCATCGGGTTACCATATTCATCCTTCGGGCCAAGCTCGGATTGTTGATAACTGCGGACCGAATTCCCGCCCCCGTTGAAAAATCTTTCGGATATGGGCAAAATAAAGTCATCTTCTCCCGGGATGATCAATCCGGTATGGTAGCGCATACCCAAAACAGTGGTTTTTGTCAGCGGGATGAAATAACGCACACCGCCTGTCAAGCGTGTCAGCGTAACCTCACTGCCGATAAACGAGCCAGCATATTCCACGGAAAAAAAACTGCGCTGCCCTTGCGTCGGGAAAAACAAATCATCACGGTTGTCATACGTCGTCTGGACCTTGAAACTGGCATAATCATAGTCGGTCAACGCACTGCTGTCTTCCATTTCCGAGTCGACATCCGAAACGTCCGTCATGCGGAAAGAATACCCACCTGTCACACCCAGACGATCGGACAAGTTTTTGGAGAAAAAAAGGGAGCCCCCTAAATCTTCGCGGGTAAAAGACGGTTCTTCCCGGTGGCTGTAATAAATCGGCAGGTCGGCCTTGATATCGGTATTTAGAAACCAGGGATCGGAAATGCTCGCCTCCAGGCTTTGGGCTTTCAAAGAAGCGATGGCCTCCAGTCCGAAGATTCGACCGCTGCCGAAAAGGTTTTTGTCAAGAAAGCCGGCTTTCAGGCGCAGTTGCTCGTATGATCCCCAACCCGGCTCGAAATAGAGTTCTTTCCCCGGGACTTCCGTCACGTCAACCACAAGCGGCCACCGGTCGGAGCCTTCCTGCTTTTCAAGGTGCAAGTCCACTCTGGAAAAAAGTCCGGTCTGGTAGAGCTGTCGGAAACTTTTCTGTTGCAGTTCAAGATCAAAACGATCGCCCGGTTTCAGGTACAGGCGGTTTTGGATAAACTGCGGCATGGTTTTTTCGTTACCCCGGATCAGAATCTCCGATATGGTCACTTGGGGACCCTTTGCAATTTCTGCGTTCAGCACTACCATCCCGGGTGCGCTGCCCTGCTGCTCCCGTACACCCACCACGGCATTCGGATATCCGAAATTCCCGTAGATTTCGAGCAGCCGGCTTTTCAAAATCAGCATTCTCCGGGAAAAATACGGTTTGCCGATTAACTCCCGACGCGATTCTTCCAACAGATCCTCTGCCTCCGGAATAAGATCCCCCCGATAAAGGATGTCGTGAATAACGAATCGGATGCCCTCCTCGACAGAAACCCGGACAGTAGCTTCCGTGCGGTCGTCGCTGAAAAAATATTGGGCATCGGCAACCACCGCATCGCGATAGCCCTGGGACAAATAAAAGTCCCGAATCCGGGACAATGCCGTTTCAACCGAGGATTTGATGAAAAGAAGTTTGCCCTGTCCGAAAAGGCCGGATTTGTCTTCCTCGAAAAAGGGCAACAATGTCTGCGTGGCAATGGCTGCATTGCCGGCGATATCGATCTTCCGGAGAATGACACGCGGGCCCTCATTTGCTATGAAGGTGACCAGTAGCTCTCCCGCAACCTGCTCGATTTGATAATCCACGACCGCAAAAGCGTATCCGTCCTTGCGGCAGGCCAGCTCCATTTGAAAAGCGGCGTCATCCACATCGAATCGCCGCTGCCCCTTCTTTTCAAAAGCCGCCAGCTCATCCACCGCAGCCTTGCGCAAGAATGTTTCTGTTACAGCATGGTTTCCCCGGAAAACGATTGCATAAGGCTTTGGTGCAGGCACTTTTGGTTTGAATTCGGCGGCCGTAACGGGGTGCTGACCCAAAATGACGCCGCCCGACATCACCAGAACCATGCAAATGAACCGCCATAACCAAGGCGTTCTGGGGTCGTAAAAAAATTTTTTACTGAAATCGAAAAACAATTTTTACTCCCGCGTTGTAAAAATCGAATCTGTCTCTTTCACCGGTGATATAGAGTTTGTCTCCATCACGAAGGACGTCGTCCGCAATCCGAAACTGCGTATCAATGGTTTCATCTCCGGCCCTCGTTATCGCCCTGCCGACCCCGATCTCGAAACGGTCGAGAATCGGCTCGTCGGCCTCCGCCGATTCACGGCCGAACCACCGGGCAATCAAATCCCGGCCCAAAAAAATGGCCACATTCACACTTTGCCGCTGGGAGGCCTTGGCATCATTGGTTGCTTTGGGTTGCTGCCCGGCGATAAGCAGCATGAGCAATTCTTCATTGGAAAGCGGCGGTGTTGAAGACAAGGTCACAATTGGCTCGTCATAGGGGCCTTCCACCAGCATTGTCACATCGTATCCGAGCATCTTTGATGTGCCGATAAGGTCCAGCACAGGGCGATCCGGCCTGTTGGGATCGAAACGGATGACGCCGGACTCGAATACAAGACGGCCGGCGGGAAGGCTGATCCGGGTCGGGTCGACATAGACATTCCCGGCGAGCACCGGAAATTGACCGCTGCCGGTCAACGTGAGTTCCGGCCGGACAGCTCCCCTGGCCAGGTTGTTGCGGATCACAAAAGGGTTTTTGGAGGTAAGCCGCACATCAAAAACCATATCGCGGAAAGGCGGCTGTTTAAAAGAAAAAAGATGAATCCCCATATCCACCTTGGGCTTCGACGATCCTTTCAGGGTGCCGAGAATATCGAAGTATTTCAGCAGGCGGCCATCGGTGATTGCCACTTCACCCGCCACTTCCAGGCGCTCCAAAGGCCCTTTTACCGTAAGGTCCGTATCGGCCCGCACCTTCAGACCCTCGCTGCGATAAAAAAGAAGATTGTCGCCCCGAAGGCGCAGATCCGCGGCGGCACCACTTTCGCTGTTATGAAGCACGGACCCTGTAACCTGAAAAGCGGCACCACCCAATTCTCCCGTAAACGTTTGCAGCCGTGTGCCGGCCGGAGTGACAACGGCGTTCAGATTCAGCGCCTGCAGGGAGGGGACATCCATGTCCGGCCGCAATTCGCCATCGGTGAGACGAACATCGGCATCTACCACCGGATCCGATATCGGACCTTCCATGGTGACATCCGCTTCGAGCCGGCCGGCAACCCGCCGCAGGTTCGGGTTCTCCGCCGCCAGCCAGCTTAAATCCGCGACACTCAGTTTGCCCTTCACGGCAACATTACCGGCCGGCTTGCCGGTTTCCCCCTGGATAAGTTCGATCAAAGACGGCATCCCGGTCCATTCACCCCGGCTGGTAAACGTCAATTTGGGGGCATTGATCTGAATTGCTGTCACCGTAAGTTTATTCCCATCGAGCCGAATGTTTCCATCGACACCAATGGGACCGGGAGGCATGGATTGCATGTGGGGGGGATCGTTTAAACCGCGACTTTGAAAAACAAACGCCCCGGTCGGCATCTCCCAGGTACCGGCCATTTGCAGTTGGCCCTGGAAATCTCCATCCGAAGGTATATAAGCCGGAAAAAATGACCCGAATGCCCCCAGATCGGGGATGGATATTTGCGCATCAATGGATAGTGGACCGGGCTTCAGTATCGGTTTTTCCAGCAGGTTAACCGGGAATACCCCGGTAAGGACAATCTCCTGCCCCGGCTGACCCTGCCATTGGAACTGCCGGACGATTAACCCGGTATTCGTATAAGCCAGATCGAAACGGCCGGACAGGGAAAACCCGTCCTTGGAGCTGTCAAGTTTCGCCAGGTCGCCGGTAACCGTAAAAGACGGTCTCTTCACGGTATCAAAAAGACGGATGTTTGCATTCAGTCCGCTGAAACGTACCGGATCGGTTACCAGCGCTTCGAGCCAGCCGTTGCTGTTGAAGTCTGAGACAGCAACCGTAAAATCGGCATTTTCCCAGGCGCTCAGCGCTCCCTGTATACGGATGCCGCCGCTGGGTCCGGCCAGGGATATGTCTTTCACGGTCAGTTCGCCGGCCCGTGAAAAATGAAGATATCCCGGTTTGGCGAGGGTCATCGAAACGTTCTCCCCGGAGAGACGCAAGTCGGTAAGTTCCATGTCGAAGTCTGCATCGACCGGGCCCCGCAAAATGTTTCCGGCCAACGTTACCTGGCCCGGAGGAACATCCACCTTGGCCAGATCAATATGGACCCGCCGACCGGAGCTGTGTAGCTGGAAGGTCGCACTGGGGATCTGGACATCGTTCAGCCGAATTTTTGTGAGGGTGATGTCGGCCCGTGCTTCCGGTTCCATGAGAGGCCCGGACATTTTGAGGTTTGCACGGATGGAAGCGTTTATGGACTGTTCTATCGCAGGTAGACTTTTTGTGTAATCCCCCAAATCGGCAATGTCGATATCCAGTCGGACTTTTTCAAAATTCCGGGACGTAAGGTCAAATGCCCCTTCCAGGTCAACCCGGTCTTTTGCCTGACGGAGTTTCAACGTCTCGACAGTGATCTTCCGGCCGTTTGCGTGCAGCCGAATATCGGCGTTTCCGAATTGATTTTCCAAAAAGCTGAGTTGCCGGGCCTCAATATCGGCCGTTCCGCTGGGAGCACTGAAAGTGCCGGCCACCGTCGCATGGCCGCGCATGGAACCGCCCAGTCCGGGTATTGCAAACAGTTGGCCGAGCTGTTCCAGGTTTGAAAAAGCGATATCCAGCGTGGCCTGGACGGCGGTATCTTCTATGGGGTGGCCCCCGGACGGCATGGTGATGCGGGACGGTTCGAGGCGAATGTACCCGCTTTCCGCTGTCAGGCTGCCGCCGGTCAGGATAATGTCACCCCCCTCAGCGACCATCCCCTCAAGAAGCAGTATGTGTGGCGGTACGGCATCCACATTTGCGGGAAGATCGACTCCCGCATGGGAAAAGAAAGCGGGAACATCCCGCCAGTCCATGGAAAACCTACCGGAGGCTGCTTTTAAAATTCCGGCGACGTCGGCTCCCAAAACCGCTTTGAGGGAGGTGCTTGCATCGGCAATATCAATTGTATTCTCTCCCGTCTGCAGATTGAGCTGGTCCAGTCGCAGTTTGCCTTCTTTTGAGGCAGCCCGCATAGCCAGCTTATCCACGGCAACCCCATAGACGGCGCCTTGGGTAAGATTGAGATCCAGATCGGCCACCAGGCCGGTCGGTTGCAGCTGGGGTAAAAAGACGTCCGCGGTCATGGAAAGTCTTCCGGAAAGCGGTATCCCTGGCGAGCTGAAAAAGGCACCAATGGGTGCCAGATCGATATTGTCGGCTGTAACCCGGGCCTGGAGGTCGGAATGATCGAGGCGTCCGGCCAGCGCCAGGTTTCCGCCCGCCGGATGAAGGATCGCCTCAAAGGGCATGATGCCGGGCAGATCTTTAAGCCCGATCTGCAGCGACTGCGCCAACTCTGATGTGCCCAGCATCAAATGTTTTGCGATTATTTTTTCCGCGGAATACTCGATTTCAACCGAAAGCGGTGTTTTGCCGGGCTGCAAATCCGGATGATTCCAGGTCCAGTCCGCAACACGAAGCACAATAGCGTTTGTCGTCTGCCGGGGAAGCCGGGTTTCCAGTGCAATCCCCGTAAAAATCGTCTCATAGTCTGATCCCCGCAGCAATACGGAGGCGTCTCGAATAGATATTTGCGGAAGTCGCGGCGGCATATATATGGATGACGAAGGCAGTGTCTCCGCATTTCCCGATTCACCGGCATCCTGTCGCGACATGTCGAATCTCAGCGTGGCGGCTTCAATTTCGATGGCTGCCTTTCCGATAAAATCGTCCAGCCCTTCTAAAATGGACAACAGATTGTAGGCCACCCGGAGTCGCTTCAATTCCAATGACACCAGTACCCCTTCGGATGCCGGCTTTGCGGTGGTAACATCCATCACCTCGAAACCGGTGATATAAGACCCATCGATATTTCCGATGGCCACCTCCATACCGAGCTGGGACGTGATGGATTTTTCCAGAAATCTTTGAATGTGCGGCGCGATCAGAATACCACGCAAAAGGTATAGCGCGGCAAGCAGGACGATACCTGTCCCGGCGAGAATGATGGCTCCTTTATAGAATCGGTGAATTTTGTGTTTCAACGTTTTGTAGACCGCCGCAACTGATGGGTTACACCGCTGTTGCCTTTACGGCGGCGATAATGCTTCGGGCGGCATTCCCCAGAAGAAGAGTGTCAATACCGACGGCTATCAACGTATAACCATTATCGATATGGGGTTTAACCGCCTCCGCAGACGCTCCGAAAATACCGAGCGGCATTTTTGCCTTCTCGGCGCATTTCTTTACCTGCGATATCGCATCTTGGACCTCGGCATGGACGATATCACCTATTTTTCCCATACTTGCGGAGAGATCGTATGGCCCGACGAACAAACAATCAATGCCCGAAACGTCGAGGATTTTTTCAAGATTCTTTACCGCATCTATGTGTTCTATCTGTATAATAACAGCCGTCTCATCATTGGCGGTTGCAACATACTCCTGAAATTTCTGGCCGTAACCCTGGGCCCTCGCAATCCCCACGCTCCGCGATCCTGCGGGGGGATACTTACAAAACCGAACCGCCCGCTGCGCTTCTTCAGCTGTTCGAACCTGCGGTACGATAATGCCGGAAGAGCCGATATCAAGGGCTTTTTTTATCCATACTTCATCGTTCGATGGTATGCGTACCACACACGGAACTTTCGGCGCAGCGGCCTGCAGAATGGCCTGGGCATCCTTGATGCTCAGCGTACTGTGCTCCAGATCCACAAAAAGCCAATCAAACCCGGCCCCACAAAAAATTTCCGCGATTTCAGGTGAAGGGAGGGTTACGATCGTTCCCACAAGCAGATCCTGCCGGGCCAGTTTTTCCTTAAAATGTTCCTGCATTCATTTCTTCCGTATTTGTTCAGGGTCCAACGCGATACTTTGTGGCGAATTGCATACAAAGACATTGGTCCGGCTGGTCAAAGTACGTCGCCAAAACCCGTCATTTGAAGAAAATACGCTTTCCGGTTCAGCCCAACAGGTGGTTGAAAAACCGTTTGAACCGCATTTGATAGTAGTTGGCGTTGACACCGAAAACCAGTCTGGGATCAAAATTAATGTTGGGAATTTTTGCCATGGACGCCAGATAGTTCACATGCTGGGCCACGGAAGTGGGGCATCCTTTCATATGGATATACCGCTTTCGATTGAAACCCGCATGTACGGTGGCGGAAAGAATCTTCGTCAAAAGATCGTTTGATTTTGCTTTCTTTTCATCCACTTCGGAGGTTGTCTTATAGGTGCTTTCGATTTTAACCTGCTCCCCGTCGATTTCTCCTTCCCAGCTGGTGCAGTTACCGGCAAATATCACCTTTTCGCCTTCTTCCAGGTTTAGTGGCCCCTCGACCTTGCCCACCACATATCTGACTTTGCCCATTTCTTTTTCAACCTGCGGGTAAAATGCCCTGAAAATATGCATGGCTTCCTGAAGCGCCCCGGGACACCCTCCCCAGCAGTAGTCCGGGGAGTGCTTTTCCGGAAAAGAGCCGACGGTACAGCTCAAATTGGATGATTCGTCAAAATAGCTGTCGATATGCTCCATACAAAATTGAAAATTCTGGGTCTTTTTCTGCATCTCTTCCAGCGGGAAATCCCCCAGAACAGCGATTTCCTCCAGGTTTATCGGTCCAAAACCTCTTTCGGAAGTCAATCTCAGGTGAATGACATCTTTGGGATCGACATTGACCATATGCGCACAGACGGTGTCGACCGCGCACGAGTTGGTTCCCATCACGATGGCCCCCATGTCGAAGGGCGTGGGCGTCAACATCATTTTCTGGCCGGCGACGATACCGTCGATGGCAATAAATTTCGGCTGAATCACTTCCTGCAGATCAGCGATTTTGTACTCGAGAAAGGCATTGTGATCCACCAGTCTGTGTTTGTCGTCCTGGATCCCGATAAAGTTTTTCAAACTCAGGGTAAGCCGGCACCAGGGGTGGGCCTTGAATTTGGGCAGGTTGATCAGAAAATCACAGTCAACGATCGGTTTGGGGAAAAACATGTTTTTTCGAAGATTGACATCTTTTTTCAGGGCAAAAGGAACGTGTTTGGTTTCATCGAAGTAGTATGTTTTGACACCATGCTTTTTAATAACTTCCGGATAACCGGCCTGCTTGAAATTGTAGCGCGTCGGTATGGTAATCCCGGAACGTTCACCTACCGCGATTTCTTTGACGTCTCTGGCCATCTCTTTGGTGGCGGAAATGACGCCGTCGACAAATTCCGGCCGGGTAAATGCGTGGGGGAAGAACTCCTTGTGGGCCATTACGACATTCGGTTTTAAAAGAATATTTCCGGAAGGGACCACATTTAATTCCTCCATACCCTTTTTGATAATCCCTGCAATTTTATCAGCATCATAAGTATCACATCTCATGATCAGAACTTTATGCTTTTCGCCCATACCGTGCTCCTTTTCAGCGAACCATTGATGAATTGTGTTCTCGATATCAAACCAGACCGCATGTCATAAGTCAATTAAATCCGGCAGGGATGAAACCCGAAGCAAAAATTGCATATACCATCTGCTAGGTCACTGTCTGGTATTCGTGTTTCTTGACGGGGCTGATTCTCTCACAGTCGGGGCTGCTCTGGTATCCGGCTCTACAATTGTAACCGGGTTTGACCAGGCACTCCAGGCGCCTTGGTTTATTTGACATCGCCAGCGATATTCGCCGGCTTTTCCGAATTGTACATAGCGAGTCAATGTAATTTTGTCTTTGAACCGTTTGACAGCATTACCCGTTACCCTTTGCCCATGAACGCTGCGCCAGTTTTGGCCATTTCGCTGCTGAAATTCAAAATCGGGCTCCGGTTCCACTTCCGGCGGATTAAAAACATTGACCGTTACGGGGACCCGCGCCCCAACCTTGAACGTCTGCCCCTGCGGGGATAACAGGACAATCTTTACCTGCCTATCCATTTGGTTTTTCTTGATGGACATTGCCATCGAGGGTGCCTGACCGGTGGATATTTTTTTGCCTTTGTATACAATGGTGGAAACGGTTACAGTAGGACTGAATTTGGTGCCCTTGTAGATGATGGTACTGACCGTCACAGTGGGCGGCGGTTCGGCCAGTCCAATGGCGGTAAATAGCCCCAGGATCATTAGAGCAGAGATACAAACCTTTATGTTGTGCTTCATGGTTGTTATTCCTCCATCCGGCACTATTTTGTATCAGCAGCTAATCACTCACACCTGTCGGAAAAGGGTATATCGGGTCACTACATTGCATTACGTTATCTGCTATGCCGCTCATGTTGCCCGGGCATCCTTTGCCTTCTATGTTACATCCATATCCCAGTATCATGCACTCATTTTCACGCCGGGCAACGGCTACGCTGATCGTGTCATAATTGCCCGTTACATTGCCCGTCCCTTCATAGATAGAGACATAAACGACTCCCTGGAAAGAACCGTTTTCAAGGGCCTGGGGTTTGGTGATCTGGCCGATACCATATCCTTCCACATTGCTCTTGTCGCCCGTGTAAAATGCTACGATGGTCTTGACCACAAGCTCCGCGTTTCTCCAGGATTCGGGTACATCCATAATTTTCAACGGCACATTCACCAGAATCAGCGGTGCCGGGTATTTCTTGATTTTTGACATCTTAATTTCGCCGGCACTTTTAAAGACCGCGTCTGCCCCGAGCTGTGAAGCAGCCAATAAAATACAAGCGGTGATAATGAGAATGGTTGAAAAACCTTTCAACAATAACCTGTTTTTTGGATTGCCTGCGCCGGAAGCCATCATTTTTTTGCCCCCTGAATACGGTTTGTTTTCTTTGATTTTTTTCATGGTACAATATAACCCCGAATCCTCCATATTACTTGAGTAACCATGGAATGCAAAAGGGTTCATAATTACCCATAAGCAGATCCGGTCTGTCCGAGTGAATCTCCACCCTCAAAGAGGCTGGTGGCCGATTGACTTTTTCTTTTCCCCATCGTAGCGCGCCGAGCATCGCAGCGACAGGGGAATAGAAAACAGTGACTGCCTGAGCGGAGCGGCTTTTGGGGTTCTCGCGAAGCGAGTTTCACGGTTTTCCCTCTGGAGCGAGAAGCACAGGAATCACGCGCTACGCGGGCGCTTTCTTTTGGGTTCGTTTTCTTATGGCGCCAAAGAAAAGGAACAAGATAGAACTGTAAAATTAAACGGTTACACATCTTTTTCAAATTTCTCACCGGATCGGTCCCCCACCGGAAGTGGAGGGCTAAGATCAGACTTACTTTGTGTCAAAAGAAGCTGGAAAGCTTCAAGGCAACGACTCCGAGGAGATGCCGAATCTGTTCTGCTGCAAGGCCTTGACATTTTAGACCGGAAATCCTGTCATTATTGCAACGCTGGAGTTAATTCTATTCGCCCAGTGTTTTTTTCAAACGCTTGATTTATCTCGGCTATTATATAATGAAACCATGTCAACACCGTGCTTCGCGAAATAGGTTTCCACAGTATGCAGATATTTTTTTACCATTTCATAGTATTCATGCCATTCCTCATTATCTTGATAATCGGTCATGTGCTGTCGCGCACGACCGATGAAAACGGGGATGGGCCCCTCATTACAAGATAAATAGCACCCCATAATGTTGTTCACATAGCAAATCAAGGCGTAGCCCCCCGCATTTCTTCTATATCCTCGTTGGGGCAAACACTCCTTTGAATTTAATTTCTTGTGCCAGTCGTTTATTTCTTCAGAGTCGAACAGCTTTTTATCCATGGTTTCTCTACACTGCGATAATTGCCGGCGTATCACTTCCGGGCGTTGTACCGGGCAGCGAACCTCTCGATGCCGCTTCGTATCGGTTTTTCAATCGCCTTTTTCAGAATTGCGCCCAAAAACGGAAAAGGCCATTTGGGTTCAAAATCAATGGTATAATCCAGCCTGGTTTTGCCCTGCTCTTCGGAAAATTCCATTCGGCCCTGATGATTTTTTATGGGGCTGCCTTTGCTGACCACATATTCCATCAGCCGGTTTGGCTCGAATGCGACCACGGTTTCTTCAAAAACAATGCCCGGAAAAGCGCTAATCCGCCGGACGGACCCCACCCCGTTCTTGTTTTCGCCCGGGCTGTCGACCACCCGTCTGATGTTTGCGTTGACCACTTTCCCGAAGGTTTCATGGTCAGTCAAGCTGCGGAAGACCGTTTCCAGAGGTGCAGCAAACAATTGGGTTATTTTGATCTGCTGTTCGCCCATATGGCAGAGGCCTCCTGTAAGAGAGTGGCAACGATATCATCGGCATCGTTGTTGGAAATATATGCTGTATTGCTTTTGCGGTTGAAAAAAGTTGGTTTTTGGGCAAAACTGCACAACCAAATCGATCAGAAAACAGGAACGGCCATGCGAAAACATAATGGAACACAATTATACGGGATTCAGAAAATTCTGGCAACATTGAAAATCGGTATGCACAAGGAACTCCGGAAATTATCGATCCGGCAAAAACTTGCCATGAATTATGTTTCCAAAGAAAGCAAGCTGACCAAAATCGGAGACAGAATCTATACCAATACGTTTACACCCTATTATCCGTCTCTGGCGTATGACCGCTTTCTCAGAGGGGTTGTTTCGGTAGCTTCCGGAAAGCCTCTGCCGGTTGTGACAAATTTTGCCATAACCCCCCAGTGCCCCTGCAACTGCTGGCATTGCTCCTTTTCCGATCGCTCCAAAAAAGACATTCTGTCCTTTGACCAGCTCAAAAATGCGATCGCCGATGTCCAGGACCTGGGCGCAAGTGTGATCGGGCTTACCGGAGGAGAGCCTTTGTTGCGGGATGATCTTGAACATATAATTGCATCCATTGATAAACGATCGATGCCGGTTTTTTTTACAACCGGATATAAACTGACCAAAGCGCGGGTAAAAAGGCTTAAAAAGGCAGGGCTTGAAATCCCGGTTATCAGCCTTGATCATTATAGCGCCGAAGTTCATGATAAAGGCCGCCGAAAAGAGGGTATCTTCGATTATGCCGTAAATGCCATAAAGCTGTTTCAGGATGAAGGCTTTTATGTCGCCGTTTCATTTGTACCGGACAAACCCCTTGTCAGTGACCGCCGGGAAATATTCAAGGTCATCGAATTCTTCAAGGATATGGGAATCAACGATATGCGGCTGACATCTCCAATCCTGAGCGGAAAGCTTACCGCCAAACCGGAAGAGCGTCTGTCTGCTGAAAATGTAGAAACAATTTTTGAAATCCAGAAAAAATGCACCAAAACCAAAGGCTATCCCGGTGTATTTGCCTATGATTTTTTTGAAAGTGAAAAATACTACGGCTGCGGTGCCGGTTTTAACTATATGTTTATTGATTCCCAGGGAAATGTCTGCCCCTGTGATTTTACAATGCTGTCATTCGGCAATATTCTGGAAAAACCGATTCAGGAAATATGGAAGGAAACCAGCAGGCATTTTTGCACCCCGGGCCCGTCATGCTATGCCAATGTCAGCAATGATGTGATTTTTTCGAAAAAGAAAACGGAATGGCCCCTGAAAAAGCAGGCCACCCTGGAAATTCTAGATCAATGCCCTTCTTACAACCTGGAAAGACTGCCGGAGTTTTATAAAAAAATGGGATTCCCGGATTAGTCTATGTAGCTCACATTCACCGCCGCCCAAAGGCCATCGCTATTAACGCATTTCACATTAACCCGGTCTCCCTTCTTGGGTGTGCGGTGCGGGTCGTATACCGTTCTAATGCCGGTGTGGATGGCGATGGTTTCGCCCTCTGCTTTAGGTGGTTGCAGAACAAGCACGGCTTTGCGGCCCCAGGGAGCCCAGGCGCCGTATTCCACCTTCACCAGGATTCCTGAAAAGTAAGTGTACTGCTCTTCCGTATCGGTGGCACCTGTGTTGCCGCATACCCCGGAAAGGACGATCAGCAGTACGCCCAGAAGCAACACAATTTGCCGTCGAATAAAACGTTTCTTTTTCATATTTCCTCCTCCCGTAACGTTGTCAGGCTTTCCGCCCACCAGCGCGCAATGGCCTGGGCGCGTCCCCTTTTCCCAAAAGAACGGATTTCCAGTTCCACCGATTCTTCCTTCGCATTCCGGTCGCGGAAAGTGATATTCAACATGTAGGCTGTAGAACTGTAATATTTTTTTTCTTCCGTTACCGCCTTTATAACGTTTTTAGCGGGGATTTCAATTTTTATTTCATGGTTTGCCTTTTTTCCTTTGGCAACAATCGAAAGATTATTGTTTTTTAAAATAATTTTTCCCTTTTGATGATACGAGGGCACCGGACAGGAGCCGCCATGATACAAAATTCTCGATTTGTAATTTTTTACGGATTGCGCCATTTTCTCACCATCTGATAGAATTGCATATTCATCCCCAGGTAAAACAGGGGGTGGATAAACGGTCTTTGAAGAATTCGCTTGCGGATGGACCCCAGAGAGAAGATCTGCTTCCAGGATCTGCGAATACCATTCTCAAGCTGATCGACAGTCATCCCAATGGGATCATAAACACAGGCGAGGGTATCATATTTTTCCCAGTCGGTGGTCAGTATTCTGTTGTTTCTTTCCATCTCGCCGAATAAATCGGTTCCGGGATAGGGCGTCCGTATAAATACCAGGGACCAATCCAGCCGGTTTTCCAGCACAAACTCGGTGATGCGGTCAAAAATGGAATCGTCCTCGCCATCAAAGCCCACAACAAAGGTTCCCATGATGCCGATGCCCTGATCGTGAATTTTTTGAATGGATTCCTTATAGTCAAAGCGCCCAGCGAAGGACTTGCTCATGGTTTTCAAATTGTCGCCGCACAGGGTTTCGAAACCGATATTAATGGCAAGGCCACCGCTTTTGTGCATCAGTTTCAGAAATTCCGTTTTTTCGGCGATTTCCACGGTTGTATGCGCCCACCATAATACGTCCATATCCACCATGGCTTCCATGATCCGGCTGGTGTACGCGACATCGGCTGCAAAGTTGCTGTCGATGAAATAGATCAGGCGCCTTTCGATGAAATAGGGCAGGTCCGTCCCCAACGCGGCTACTTTTCGGCTCAACCGATGGCGAAATCCCCCGCCGAAAAGAGAATACAGTTCCGCTATCACATCCTCCACCGGGCGTTTGCGGTAGCGATGGCCGAAAAAACGAGAGACACCACAAAAATCACACTGGTGCGGACACCCCCGGGTGGTCTCGACCATGGTCAGCGGAATGTAGTTGAAAGGGTTTAGCAAATCCCTTCGCGGCCAGGGCAGGTTGTTCAATGAATGATCGATCCCGCTGCGATAAACCTGCTGGAGACTTCCGCTCTCAAAATCCGACAGCAGTTTTTCCCAGACGAACTCCCCTTCACCCATGATAACCGCATCCACATGATTGAGGGCTTCCTGCGGAAGGGTGGAGGCATGCACGCCGCCCATCACCACCGTGATGTTCCGGGCCCTGAAGCGATCAGCAATTTCATATGCTCTTGGAGCCACCGGTGTCTGTGCCGTCAGTGCCACCAGCCATACATCCTCCGAAAAATCAATCTGCTCATGTTCCTCATCGATAATTCGAACCGAATATTCCGGCGGGGTGACAGCCGCCAGGTAGGGCAGGTTCAGAAAGGACATTTTAAAGACGAAATCTTCTCCCGGCTTTCTTCTTCTCGCCGGAGAGATTAACAGTATTTTTTTTGCTTGCATAAGTTTCGTTCGATTCCCCTGCTTATTTTTCCACCGTTAGAATTGTCCGGGCACAGATCTTTCCGGACGTAATCACTCCCGGAATGCCACCCCCCGGCATGGTCCAATGCCCGGCCAGATATAAACCGTTTACCGGGGTTCGAATGCCGAGCCGTTTGATGCCGGACTGTTCGGGCAATTGCGCCCAGCCATATGCGGATCCGTGCGGGTTTCCGGTCATGGCTTCCAGTTGGGACGGCCCCATCTCGAAAAGAAAATCCATTTTATCCGCCAGATTCGGAAACCGACGGGAAACCGCTTTTTCAATGGCTACCCGGTATCTTTTCCGCATGGCGCCATCCGGCATGTCCCCCACCCGGCAGGGAATGCTCAGGCAGAGTGAATGCCGTCCCGGGGGAGCCGAAGCAGGATCGACCAGGGACGGTACGAGAAGGTAGTACGTATCCCCTGCCACGCAAGCCGGATCAATGGCCGCCTTCTCCCGAATTTCCATATTGGGATAGAGTCCCTCAACCGACAAAGCGGGAATGCTGTAGAATGCAATGTAATAGGAACCGGATGGAGTCATCCGGGCCAATCGTTTGCGGTAACGGGCGGGAACAATGGAAGGATATCCCTCTATCCGTTCCATCATCGGGCGGACGGCAGCGGCAGCGACCACTACCGGTGCTGTATACCGTTCCCCGTCAGCCAAAGCGACACCGGCTACCCTGCCGTTTTCAGTCAAAATACCGGTAACTTCACGATTGCACAGCAGGGTTCCCCCGCATTTTTCATTTGCACCGGTTAATACGGATGTTAAATTCTCAACTCCCCCGGCCACCATCCAGGCGCCCTCGCAGTATACGGTCTCCGTGCAGGCAAACCCTACCAGGGAAAGCTCATCCGACGGCAGCATGCAGTAGCCGTGACGGGCCGTCACGAACTGCTGCAGGATTGCCGGGGCCTCCAGCTCATCCATAAACTGCTGGAGCGTCGTCCGGCCATATCGGGCCAGAAGCGGAAACTCCCGGGTAAACCCGAAGGGGGGTGCCGAAGATTCTCGCAGCCCCAGCTGCATCAGTTCGGCCATGATGCCCTTCCAGGTCCTGTAGCACGTCTCGACTTTCTCCCGGTCTGCACCCACCTGCGCCACAATCGATTCGATCTGTTCCCGGGCCGAGCCGCTCTGAATCCAGCGAACATCCGTTCCATCGGCGGCGGCCATATCATAAACCCTTGCCGGCTGGCACTCTAAAAAACGGACCCTATCCAGTAAACCCAACTCGGCAAGAACCGCCGTTACAGCCCCCTGGCTGCCGCACCCGCCGATGTTTTGAACGGCAATATCGAACCGATGTCCTTTTTTTGTATAGGAAACGGCATACCCTCCGGGCCGGCGGTTTTTTTCCAGCAGGAGGACCCGCAATCCCGTGTTTCCCAAAAATGCACCGCAGGTGAGTCCTGCCAGGCCGGCACCAATGATGATTACATCGAACTGTTTGGTTTCACTCATGAAAAAGCCGCTCGATAAACACCGACGAACAGACGCCCCCGCGAGAGCCGTTCACAGAAAGGATCGGAGAGGTCGCCGCCCGGTCCAGCAGCAGGGCCGCTATCCCGGCACCGCCGGCAAAACCGGACTCACCGATCCTGTTTTTCAGGTTAAAACGGATCGGTTCCAAACCCGTTACCGCGACCAATTGGTGAAAGGCTTCCGCCACCGTACGGTCCCAGGCAATCAGACCGTTTTCACTACCGATACAGGCAACTGTCCGCCCTTTTGCGGATACCCCTTGCATGGCCTTGACCGCGGACGCCGCCAGCAATTGATCATCGCCCGGATAATCCTGGGGACCACAGGAAGTGTCCTGCTCAAAGGCAAGCCCGGCGATACGGCCATACCCGTCCGCATTCCGGGAACGAGCGCTGTCGACCGATTCCACCACCATCGCAACCGCGCCTTCTCCCAGAGCGAACCCACCGTTTTGCCCCGGTATTATCATCCCCAGCGCCTCGTGGATGGCCAGAACGGAATCCGACATTTCCTCGGCAGCGCAAACAATGACACGTTCCGCTCTCCCGGCAGCGATCAGACGGTGGGCCCAGTTCAGGGACACCTCGAAAGACGTTTCGTCGCCGGCAAACACCCACACCTGGCCATCTACTTTCAGCACCTGGGCCACGAGAGCAGGCGGTGCATTGGCAACGGAAAGGTTGAATGCCTGGGGGGAAGCGCAGCGAGGCCCTTCCGTTAAAAGCTGGGAGTAAAAATGGTGGACATTGCGGGAACACCCGAAGGCGGAACCATAGGAAATGGAAAGGTCCCCCATTGAAGGATCCAGACCGGCATCCATCAATGCTTCCTGAACGGCGGCCAGCAGAAAAACGGCCTGACGATTGAGTTTTCTGCGAACAGCGGGGACAATCCGTTTCCGGACCACTTCATCATTTACCAGCCCGCCGCGGGTTTCCCGATAATCGCCAAATAAATCTCCCAGCTTCCGCAATCCTGTCCCGCCGTCGCCAACCCCGGCGGAAAAATCGGCCAGGCTGTTCCCCAGGGGAGAAATAATTCCCAAACCGGTAATGACCGGGCAATCTTTTCGGCAGAAGATCCGTTCCATCCGGCCGGGTGAACCGGCTGCTTTTTGAAAAACCAGGCTAATATTGCTCCCGCCGAAGGCAAAGGAATTGGACAAAGCTGTAGAAATGGGCTTTTTTTGGGAATGTTGAGCAATATGAAAAAGATCGCACTCCGTATCCGGGTTTAGCAGGTTTGCCGTGGGCGGCAGGATCCCCTCTTCCAGGCTGCGTATGGTAACGATCGCCTCTAAAATACTGGCGGCCCCCAGGGTGTGGCCGATCATGGATTTGGTGGACGATACCGCTGTTGCCGCATAATCGGCCCCCAGAACCCTCCGGATTCCCTGGCTTTCGGCCACATCGTTGAGGCGGGTTCCCGTTCCATGGGCATTGATATATCCAACCCCCCCCGACAGACCGGCATCCAAAAGAGCCGATCGAATGGTTTTCTCAACACCGAGCCCCTCCGGCTGGGGCGCTGTGAAATGATGCAGGTCCGTCGTCAAACCATAGCCGCTTAAAAAAGAATGAAAATGTCGGCCGTCCCGGGTTTCTTTTTCCAGTAGTATCGCTCCGGCACCTTCCCCCAGCACCAGCCCCCGGCGGCTTTGATCAAAAGGCCGGCAGGATTCGGGGTCCACCGACCGCAGGATGTTGAACCCCGCATGGGTTACTTCGGACAGGGTCTCCGTTCCCACCACCAATACCGCCGTAAGATCACTGCCAAAGAGGAGTTCCATCCCCGCGGCAAGGGCGAGGCCGCTCGATGAACAGACAGTCGTCACCGTCAATCGCGGGCCGCTTATATTGAATTCCGCAGCGAGATTGGTGGCCGTTGCCGACAGGCAAAAGGAAGTCAGCAGGATAGCGGGGTCGCGAACCGGTTCCTTGCGGTGGCGCAGTCCAAAAAAGTGCTCCAGTCCGAGAATGCTGCCGGCCGCGGTCCCCACAACCAGACCGGTTTTCCGGGGGGCGCGAATGGACCCGCTGGACCCGTCCAGGGCTCCGGCGTCCTGAAGACATTCACGCGCGGCGGCCAATGCGAAACAATCCGCTCGGGACAATTCATTTTTTCCAAGCCGATTGGTTTCCAGCGGCGGCGGGTTGTGGATTTGCGCGGCGACGGATGTCCGGTGAGACTGCGTATCGAACAGGGAGATGTCCGAAAAGCTGGTTTTTCCTTCCCGCACCGCCCGCCAGAAATCTTCCACACCGTTGCCCAATGGTGTCACAGCACCCATCCCCGCAATACCGGCGGATATTCGTTTTGGGCCTTTGGGTGAATTCATGGCTGCTGGATCTCGTTTATTCTGGTTCCTTCCGGCAGCGAAAAGTCAAGGATGCTGGCAGGCAGTCCCGCATTGATTGTCATACCGGATAGAAAGAGTTCCGTCTTGTCCCCGTCTTCGGATTCCATAATCAGGTGTTTCATGGTCAGCGTATTTTTATCGATGGTGATCCGGATAGCAGGTGCCCCTTTTTCCCCCACCTTCGGCACCAGCAGATACCCGGCTTCGGTTTCCCATATATCGCCCTCAAACGCCTGTGGGTTCCAGCCGAAAATTTCGGATTGTCCGGCGAGATCACCGGTCGCAGAGATGGTCGTGAGATCGGCCACAGGGCTGTCGGCCACCCAGATCAGCGCCTTCCCGTCGCGTACCTGCAGTACGGAAGGCACCGGAACGGTGTAGGATAGCAACAAAAGGGTCTCTTTCTGGTAATAAAGGGTTCCTTGATACTCCAGGGGCGTCTTGAGTGCCGCGACGTTGCGCGTTTCCCTAAAAGCAGCCTGGAAGTCCCGGATGCGGTCATAAACGGTTTTCATCCGCTCCAAAAAGGCTGCCTTGTCCGCAATGGAGAGCGGAGAGCCCATATCGGCAGGAGCATCGCCGGCAGCACCTGCTGCAGCGACCGGCAGCAGCACCAGGAAAACAACTGCCGACAGCATACCCTTTCTCAGCAGACCCGCCGATCGAAACAACACGGTTACCTTTGATGCCGGCCGTTTTTTCATCCCTGCCTCATAATGATCAGTTCAATGGGGTTGGTATAAATGCAAAAGCGCTCGATCTTTCGTTGCCGCAGCATCCGGCCAAGCTCTTTTCGTGTATAGGCCGATCGGACGGACGCCTGCAATCCGGTTCTGCCGGCTGAAAAACAAAACAGCAGCTGCCAGAAGCAATTCATCAGTTTGAACAGCGGGGCGGCCATATCTCTCCGAAAATCAATCATCAACAGAACACCGTCGGTTTTCAGGACCCGGTCCACCTCCACCAGCAATTTGTCCGGCCTTTCCATGTGGTGAACGGCGAAAAAAGAAGTGACCACATCGAAGGTGTTGTCGTGAAAGGGAAGCTCTTCTCCGTCGCCGGCGACCAGGTCCAGCCGCGGGAAACGACAGCGGCTGTTTTTGGCCGCTTTGGCCAGCATGCTTGTGGACACATCCAGCCCGACGGCGCGGATACCGGGCAGGCGCCGTCCCATCTCCAGGGGGATCGTACCGGGGCCGGTGCCGATATCGAGCACGTGCATACCCCGCTTGATCTCCCTTCCGATAATCCGATCGATGCGCACTGCCGCCATCCGGCTTCCCAGGCGGGCTATCTTCGAGAAGACATCGATAGCCGCCTCGTCCACATCGCGGCCTTCCGGCTGTCGTTTTTCAATGGCCATGGAAAACACTCACCGGATACAGAAACAATGCCACCAATATCGTGGCACCCATAAGGGAGCCGGCCATGATGAGGAATGTTGCCGGCAGCCGATCATATTTCAGGAGGAAAGCAATTATGCAGGCGGAAAAAATGCCAAAACCCCAAAAAGGCAGGAAAGAAACGGCAACAATCATCATCGGCCGAGAAAGCTGCAGGTGCTTTATCAGTTTTCCCGAAGCCATCCAAAGCTGCATTTTCGCGGTCCTGCGCCCCACCCACTGACGGATGCGTTCCGGAGCCCGGGTGTATTTGTCCGTGACCTCCAACAGCACCCCGTAAAACGGAATCTGGGCATAGTCTACCAGGATGACTGCCGCCATGGTCTGCCACCCGCTCAACCCGCTGAGTAAACAAGCCGCCACCAGGCCGATCCGTCCGGCCACCAGGTAGGCTCCCAGAAATATGCCTGCATCGGTTAACAAGGACATAAATGCCTTTCCCGAAAAGACGCCTGAACCCCGTCGTTCCACAGGCTGCGGGCCAGCTTCGTATGGGCGTGATGCAAGGCAAAATTGGCAATATAAAAATAAGGGTCCAGCCGGCCGTTTTTCCTGAGCCTGGCGTGAATGGACGTGGGCGCCGATAAAAACTTCAGGGCCCATGCGTATCCCTGCTGCAGCTCTTCGGCAGTCATCCCCCTGGGTTCGAAAACAATGTGGTTCATGTCGTACTGACGCCAGTTCCGGTGAAGGAGGCGGCCCGCAGCCCTGAATTGGTTGAACAGGGCTGTTCCCGGAAAGGGTGTCAGGATGCAGATATTGGGGACTTCGATCCCGGTTTCCTGGATAAAAGCCGCCGTTTCCTGGAAAACCTCCGCCTGATCTTCATCAAACCCGAAAATAAAGGACCCCTGGATGCCTATAGCGTGCCGGTGAATCCGGGATACGGCTTTTTGCATGCGATCCCTGCCGGAACAGGCCTTGTTCTTCAACATGGCAACATTGCTGTTGAGACTTTCCATTCCGATAAACAGGGACCGGCATCCGCAGGCACGCAGTGTTTGCAGAAAATCGTCATCCTCGTTGATGGACAGGTTGGCGAAAGCCATCCACGTAAAGCCGTATCGATGGAACAGGTCGGCAACCGCCAGGGCCCGCCGTCTGTTGACCAGAAAATTATCATCCACCACGAACAGTTGACGAGCGCGCAGCCGCCGGAGCTGCCGGAGTTCCTTTTCGATGGCAGCCGGCGATTTCATCCGCAGGCGGTGTCCTGACACGGCCGGCACCGAACAAAAATTACAGTCATAGGGACAGCCCCGGCTGGTCTGAATGGAGGATATAAATAGACGGTGGCGCCAGTTCAACATATCGAGGCGGGGGATCGGTATGGAATCGAGGTCGTTCGGGCAATCCGCCTGATACGACGGTTTCAAAGCCCCCCGGGAATAATCATCTAAAACAGCCGCCAGGGAACCTTCTGCTTCTCCGATGACGACGGTGTCGGCATGCCGTCCGGCTTCCTCCGGAAGGACCGTGGCGTGCACCCCGCCGATGACTGTCGGGATACCCCGTTTTCGAAACCAAGCGCACACCTGGTACGCCCTGTGGGCACTGAACGTCAATGCGGTCACAAAAACCAGATCGGCCGCTTCATTCCCGCGCACCCGCTGCACCCGCTCGTCGATAATGCGCACACGGTATTGACCGGGGATCAGGGCCGCAATCTGGGTCAGGTTCTGAAGGGGGAAGGGAAACAGCGCATCGTTGGCAGCCACCCGCTCCAACGGCTGCGGATAGACGAGCAGGATCTGTTTCTTATTTTTGGGCGTCTGACATCTCATGCAGCACTTCCAGGGTACCCTTTGATGTCTCGTGTGCGCCACAGGCCTGGATCACGTTCAGCACTTCCCGGGGACGGTGCACCATCAGGCAGGTCTGGGATTTCTGGCAATTGTTGCGCCGGATACCCCGGATACCCTCGAAAAAATCGGAACGGATAATTTCGAGAAAGCTTTTTTCACGGATATTATCCACCGAAAACGGCATCAGCACGCAGGGTTCCACATCCCCGTTGGCATTGATGTGCCATAG
>CAZKYZ010000002.1:0-28711 GCA_964557055.1 uncultured Desulfobacterales bacterium | reverse complement strand
GAAGATCAACCGGCTATAGACACTCAACCCGCCAAGATCGGTAATGATGGTGGCATGACCAGGGGGTCCGGTTCTTTGCGGAATCACAGGTTTTGTCGCCTGGCGTCTCCAGTTGGATGTTCTCCTTCTTCTGTGCGTGAAAACCGCTTATTTGCTTTTTTGGGGGCTTTGGGCTGATTTTCAAACCACCCGCCACACTTTTACCGGAAGGGCATAAAAAAACACCTCCTCTGTGGTTCTGAAAGGCGTTTTTTTAAAATGAAACAGTAATTTTCCCTGATGATGACAAACTGGAATGTACAACCGCATCGTCAAGACTACACCCAATTCATTCAATCGCAAACGGTTGGCGGCAAAGTGACGTTCTCCGGTTTGCCGAATCGCAGCTGAATAAACCAGCTCCTCTATTTGCCCCTAAACATCAACACCGGAATAACAATCAAGCCGATCAGGGCCAGGTGCAGTCCATTTAAAATTGCCTGGCACTTTGCTTTTTCCTTTGGATCCGGTTCATTCTGAATCATTTTTTGAAAAGCCCGGTAGTCGGATATCCACCCCGTAAAAAAATTGACGCTATAGCCTTTCGATTTCAGTGTAATCTTCATCTGTTGAAAATAATACAGGGCAAATACCACGGTACCGAACAGTCCGATTTCAAGCCAGCTCATCTAATATATCTCCTGTCTATTGTTACGTCCCAAAAATAAATGGTAAAACGATAACGATTGATTATGGCGTGTCTTACAGATTTACCGATACGCCAAATAAGAAACTCGAATGCCGAAGCACGAAACAAATTAAAAATTAAAATACCTCAATGATCGAAACCCTGCCATGATGATTACTATTACAACTTGATGTTTGGCAATTTAGGTCGTTGAGATTTGCCTTTTGTTTCGGATTTCGGATTTTCCAGTCCTATACATCAGATGTATCCATCTTAACAGGAATCATTATGTAAGAAATTTACAGGACACACACTAGGTGCGGCGGTTGAATGTCCCTTACCGCTCACCCGGAAAGTTTTTGCAGGGCATCCGGAACCCGGGCAAACGGCCCCGTAAAATCCGGCTCTGGAACCGCAACAGCCCCTTTGCGCTGGTCGTTGGTTAAAGAGAGCGAGGCATAATCAATGTCGGCCACCTCGTTGGTCAGGTACGTTTTCATACCGATATTAGCGGCAACCATATCATTGATGGGATCGTTCCCCACCATCAGGCAGGCCTCCGCCGAAACCGCGATCATTTCGCAGATCTGACGGTAATAGTCTTTGCGCGGTTTGACAAAAGACATGTTTTCAATATGGGTCATGAGATCAAATATCCCGCTGTCAATGCCGCCCCACTGTAACCGTTTTTTCTGGGCGATTTGAGGGAAAATAGGATTGGACGCCAGCACCAGGGGGATCTCCAGCGTCACCAGATGATCCATAACCGCCGGCAGGCCGGCCGGGACCGACACCGGTACGCTAATCTTGTCATACTCACTTTCGTAAAATTTCATGAACCGGTTCCAGACCTTCCGGCCCCGTTCGGCATCACCATTGCACAAGCGCTTGATAAAAAAAGAACGGTTGGACGCTTTCCCGCTGTTTTCCCGAAGGGCCATGGTGGCCGTCAGCAGCCTGTCCCGGAATTGTTCGGGTGGAATCAGCTCCGCGAACCAGGGAATGATCCGCTTGAAGTACCGTTCGTAGAACAGCGGTTCGTCAAAGAAAACCATGGTGTTGTCCAGATCAAGCAGTATCGCTTTTATCATATTCTTTCCACTTTTCAGCCTATATTCACTTTTTTAAGAAAGGCCTTGTGTCCGCTGCGCTCGGCTGCCAGGGCCTCGTTTAGATGGGACCCGTTGCGATACTCGATGAGGGTTTTGATGACTGTGGACATGTCCCCATCGCCCTTTGCGATTTCCACGGCCACCTGCCGGGTCCGCTGCATCAGTTCATCGTGGGGAACCACTTCATTGACAAGTCCCCAATTCAGGGCCGTTTGCGCGGAAATCGATTGGCCGCCAAGAGACATTTGCAGGGCTCTTCGCTGGCCGACGGCCTGCTGCAGCAACTGGGTCGCCCCCCAACCGGGATGGATACCCACCCGCACATGGGTGTCGGCAAAAGAAGCGCTTTCCGAAGCGATCAGAAAATCACAGTTCAGCGCCAGTTCGAGGCCGCCGGTAATGGCGTGCCCGTTGACGGCGCCGATAATCGGTTTACGGCAGGCGGCAAATACCGAAGGCAGATCCGAACCATCCCCTATGGGGTTGAGCAGGTTTTCTTTCAAAACAGCTTCGAGGTCCAGGCCGGAACAGAAGGACGGATCCGTACCGGTAACGATAATCACCCGCATCTCGTCATCCGAAGCGACCTTTTCAACCGTTCGGTAGAGGGTCGCCAGTAATTCCTGATTGAGTGCATTGCGCCGCTCGGGCCGATTCAAGGTGATGACGGCTATATTTTCCAGCATTTCCAGTAAAACCGTTTCAGACATACGCAATTTCTCCTTCAGGCAGACTTTCGGATTTCCCCCACCCGGGGAAACCGCCAGATAAAGGGCAGGGACAACAGCGGCACAAAACACAGCCAGGTCAACACCGTGTGGATCGAAAAAATGTCCGCCAGTTTGCCCACCAGGGGAGACATAATCCCGCCGAGGCCGAAAGCGAACCCCATCATCAGGCTGGCCACCATGGATCGGCCCCTGGGGGCCAGCGCCTGGGCCATGGACACGCCCAGGGGCAGGGACGCCAGGACAACAGCGCCTGCCAGTACGGCTCCCAGGTAGACCCAGCCCCCTTCCATGTTCAGAAAAAGCAGCAGAACCGGTGCCATGAGCAGATGGGATATCCAGAAAATCGGCCGGTAGCCGATCCTGTCGGACAAATGACCGGAAACCAGTCCGCTGACAGTCCCGGAGACGATAAACAGGGAAAAAATTCCGCCGGCCGACACAATCGACAACCCTTTCTGTACGTAAAAAACCGGCATGAACGTCATAAAAGACTGCCCCACCACGGCCCGCAGAACCATCACGACCCAGATCAGGGCAATCGCTTTCCAGGCGCCGCCAAGGCTCTCCCGAATCGCACCGAAAAAGCCCAGGTGCCGCAACCCCTCTCCCTTGGGAGTAGGAACAGCCACATAGAGGTAGCCGGCCACAACCAGCCCGAGCACCATGGTAAGAGGCAAAGCCTCCAGCCCGTACCGAACGGCATACCAGGTAATGAACAGCGGCCCGATCCCGAACGCCAGGGTTCCGCCCGTATTAAAAACCGACATGGAAAACCCGGCCTTTTTGCCGGCATACAGGGGTACCATGCCCGTCACCGACGGGTGAAACATGGAGGACCCGATGGAGCCCAGGGAAATGGCGGCAAGCAGGGTCCAGAACCCGGTGCTCATCCCGGACAAAGGGATAAAGACCACCGGTAGCAGCAACCCGGCTGTGATGAACCACCGGGTGGAATACCGGTCGGCCAGATATCCCACCGACGGCTGAACGATGAAAGCCAACAGCCGGTTGACGCCCGCGATGGTACCCACCTGTGCCAGGGAAAGCCCCAGCTTGTCCACAAACAGCGGGAACAGCGGACTGGTAAAGGAACTGTAGAAGTCGCCTGTGAAATGAACCAGGGTCAGGGCGAACAGTACTTTGATATTGGCCTTGCTGCCGGTCGACATAAAACAACACCTGTTGAGAAAATAAAAAACGTAACTATAAGTGGATTGAGGAACGGTCGTCAATACAATTCCGGCAAGCCGACCGGGAGGATAAGGAATGAACTTTCGCCGCGGACAAAAAATCGAAATCCATCAGTGGTCAACGAGGAAAGCTGGCAGCCGTTTATGGACGCCCGCATCGAACTTCACGGCATCATCGTGGACCCGGACACCTCTGTAAATGACCCGGATGCACGCATCGAGATGAGCCTGGAGGACAAAGGAACATTCCGACTGCCGCAGGATTGCATGCGGGTTCTAAAAGAGTAGAAAACCTCCTCAGCCACCGGTTGGCCCGGGCAGGAAACCGGGTACCGAGATGGAAACGCGCCCGTCAGGCCAGAATATCGGCCAGTATTTCATAGTGATCGAAAGGCGGCATCAGGCAGGCTCCGGCGAAATTGCTGCGGGCATATTCGAGCATTTGGCGGGCATTGGCGATCCCTTCGGCTATGGGATCTTGGGCTTCATGCATACGATCCAGAACCGCTTTCGAAACGGCAATCCCAGCCACTTTCTGGTGGAGAAATTCAGCATGGCGGGGAGTCCGCAAAGGCAAAATTCCCAGGATAACCGGGATCGGTAAATCCCGGGTAGCCGCCAGAAGAGCGTCTGCGCTCTTGATATCATACACCGGCTGGGTAACGGCAAACTGGGCACCGGCATCCACCTTCTGCCGCAGCCGCCGTTGTTCCCTTTCCAATCCGTCGTTTTCCGGGTGGGTGTCGAAGACCACTCCGGTCCGCATTCCGGCTTCGCGGGCCATGCGCACCAGCCCGAAAACATCGGTATCGCGCACATCCGTGGTGGATTCACGGTCCGCAAGCGCCACGAAATCACCAGTGGCCACCAGAACGGTATGAATGCCCAGGGCACGCGCACCCCATAACTGCCCGAGCAGACTCAACCGGTTGTGATCGCGGGTGGTGCAGTGCAGGATGGCGGGCCTGCCCGTCCGCTGCTGAATCAGCACGCACAGGGCCAGAGCGCTCATTCTCGGTTTGGCCACCGGATTGGTGGCCACACTGAACCCGTCGATGGGAAGGTCATTTAGCGATTTCAGTATTTGCAGCAGCGGTTCGGCGGCCGGTCCCGCCGGTGGAACGACCTCTATGGTGGTGACAAACCGATCCGCAGGCAGGGTAAACGGTTCTCTCATTTTCGGTGTCTCCAGGGTTCGCTGTTTTCCCGGTTACAGACTGATAACCGCAGCCTCGCAAGCCAGAGCGATCATCTCCACCCCGGTGGCCATACAGGCACCTTCGATAAGATCCTCTGTGGTGATCTGCCGCGAAACGGCACAAGGCGTGCAGACCAGAATGGGGATTCCATGGGCCTGAAGGTAAGACAAATGGTCATCGGCGTTATCACCGGTGGCTGCCCTCAAATTTTCGATAATCCCTTTTCTAGCAATGTAGACACCCTCATCGAGCAAAAAAAGGGTCGCCTTTTTTCCCTCCTTGTGGGCCACCATGGCAAAGAAAAGGGCCCTTGTGGCCCGATTGGGGTTGTCGGTTCCACAAGACAGGGTAACCAGTACGTTGTCCGTCATCGCGATTCCTCCTGTTGATTCGATCGGTTGTATGCATGCGGCGCGCCATTGGGCTTGGCCATATGAATCACAAGCATAAAATCATACCAGACCCTTAACAAATGGCAAACAAAATGTTAGTCTGCTGACATAACGCCGACAATCTCCGGATATAAACTGATTATCCTTGACGGAACCGCTGTTCGGCCTGTTCCGTCCAAAATTCATTGAAATGATCACAACACCTTGTTTTTTATAAAGGAAAATCATGGGAATTTACGTATTCGCCCTCGGTATTTTGTTTCTCATCGCCATCGTGGATTTGATGGTCGGTGTCAGTAATGATGCCGTCAATTTTCTAAATTCATCGGTGGGGTCCAGGGTTGCTCCCCGGAAGGTGATCCTGATCGTTGCCAGTCTCGGAATCCTCGCCGGTGTGACCTTCTCCAGCGGCATGATGGAGGTGGCCCGCAAAGGTATTTTTCACCCGCGCTTTTTCCTGATGCCGGAACTGATCGCCATCTTTCTGGCGGTAATGATCACGGATGTACTGCTCCTGGATCTGTTCAACACCTTCGGTCTGCCGACCTCCACCACGGTTTCCATTGTTTTTGAGCTGCTGGGTGCCGCCATCGCCCTGTCACTGTTTAAAATTTACCAGAACGATCAAAGCATTCTGGCGCTGGCGGACTATATCAATACTGGAAAAGCGCTTGTCATTATTACCGGAATCCTGCTCTCCGTAGGAATCGCCTTTGTTTGCGGAGCTGTTGTCCAGTTCCTCACCCGGCTGCTCTTTACGTTTCGGTACGAAAAACGGCTGCGCCGTTACGGAGGCCTCTGGGGAGGTTTAACCCTTTCCATGATTGCCTATTTTATCCTTATCAAGGGTTCCAATGGTGCCTCTTTTATGACAGAAGAGATGGCCGCCTGGATAATGGCCCACACCTGGACCATCCTCGCTATCGGCTTTATCGGTTTTGCCTTCCTGTTTCAGATCCTGACCCTTTTTACCCGGATCAATATTTTAAAACCGATTGTTCTGGCGGGAACCTTTGCCCTGGCCATGGCGTTTGCCGCCAATGACCTGGTCAATTTCATCGGCGTCCCGCTGGCGGGATTTCATGCCTGGACAAAAGCAAACCTGGCGGCAGATCCCCTTACGGCGTCCATGGAAGCACTCCAAAACAAGGTGCATACGGACACTTTTTTCCTTCTGGCAGCAGGTGCTATTATGGTCGCCACGCTGTGGTTTTCCCGCAAGGCCCGCACCGTAACCAAAACAGAACTCAGCCTGGGGCGCCAGGAGGAAGGGCTGGAACGCTTTGATTCCTCGCAGCTGTCCAGGATCATCGTACGAATGGTCAACACTGCATTTGAAGCCGGCCATACAATTACCCCGCCGGTCGTCACCCGCTGGATTCGGCGCCGCATGGACACCGACGGTTACCAGCCGGCCCCGGGCTACGATGGAAAAACGCCCGAGTTTGACCTCCTGCGCGCCAGCGTCAACCTGATGGTCGCCAGCGCCCTGGTATCCTGGGCCACCAGTATGAAACTCCCGCTTTCTACCACCTATGTTACCTTCATGGTGGCCATGGGAACATCTCTGGCCGACCAGTCCTGGGGGCTGGAAAGTGCCGTTTACCGGGTCACCGGAGTACTTACGGTTATCGGCGGCTGGTTTTTTACGGCATTTATGGCTTTTACGGTATCGCTCATTTTCGCCTTTGCGCTGGCCTATTTCGGTGGAGCGGCCCTCGCTCTCCTTTTACTCTTCGCCGGGCTTGTCCTCCTGCGCAACTTCCGGATTCACGGCCGCAGAGAAAAAGCAACCCAGGAACTGGAGCTGCTGGATCTCAAAAGGGTAACCGACGCCGAGTTTGCCGTCAGGACTTCTTTCGAGCACACCGGCCGTTTTCTGGCAGTGGTCAAAGCCGACCTGGATATCTGTTTCGAAGGCATCCTTACCCAGGACCGCAAGCTGCTCAAACAGCTGCGGCGGGAGACCAGCAAAATTCAAAAATGGTCCAATATCATCGTGGCAAATGTTTTTAAGGCAATGCGGCTGCTTCAGCGCGAAGAAATTCGGGAAGCGAACAAATACGCCCGGGTGGTCTTTGCCCTGCAGGAAATCGCAGAAAGCTCACGGGACATGATTTTGCGCTGCCACGTACACACATCCAACCAGCACAGCGGTCTGCTGCCTTCTCAAAAAAAGGAAATCCAGCAGGTCCGCAAATGTATTGAAGCCCTTCTGGAAGAGACATCCGCCGTATTGAGCCGTCGGGAAAACTTCGAATACCGCGATATCGCCGCCCACTATGTCAACCTCAAAGACCTGCTGACCGAATTCGACCAGAACCAGATCGAACGCATCAGCAGGGGCGTCAGCAAAACACGACTGAGTGTCCTTTTTTACGGCATCAACAACGCCTGCCTGAAAATCAGCGAACAGACTTTGTCACTTTTGGATATCTTCAACGAGACCTTTCAGATCCAGGGGCCACAGCCTGCGCCCAAATAGAGGTGGGCAGCAATGCGACCCCGCCGGCGGGGTTGACACGGGGTTATTGGGCGGGTATATTCATTTCGAAACTTATCAAATTTTACAACTATAAAATATTAAAAGGGGGCAACCGGTATGGATGCCGTTTCACCGCTTACGGAAATTATTGAACGACGTTATTCTTGCAGGAATTACCAAAAAAGAGCCATTGACGGTATCCGTCGCAAGCAAATGAATGCGGTGCTTCAGGGTCTGCCGGCAGGTCCTTTCGGGGGCACTCCCCGATTTCACCTGATTACTGCTAAAGACAACGATCGCAAGGTCCTAAAGGGGCTCGGCACCTACGGTTTTATCCGCGATGCCGCCGGATATATTGTCGGTGCCATGCAGTCGGCCAGCCATGATTTAGAAGATTACGGCTACCTTATGGAATCGATCATCCTGCAAGCCACCGGTATTAAATTGGGAACCTGCTGGCTGGGCGGCAGCTTCACCAAAAGTGGATTTGCTCGAAAAATTGACACCCGATCCGACGAAACCGTTCCGGCGGTTGCCGCTGTGGGATATCCGGCGGAAAAAATGCGCCCCTTCGAATCGGTTATCCGTTGGGGAATGAAGGCCAGCAATAGGAAACCCTGGTCGGAACTGTTTTTCCGGGACCGGTTCGGCCGGCCGCTCCGCCAAAAAGATGCAGGTACTGCCGTCGTCCCCCTGGAAATGGTGCGCCTGGGGCCCTCGGCATCCAACCGACAGCCCTGGCGTATTGTTTTCTCGCCGGCAAAACCGGCATTTCATTTCTACCTTCAGCGAACCCGGGGATATTACCAGCGCAACAAACAGCTGTTTTCCATGGCGGATCTGCAGCGGGTCGACCTGGGAATCGCCATGTGCCATTTCGAACTGACTTGTCGCAACATCGGTTTCGGCGGCGGCTGGCTGACCCGGGAGCCGGTTGTGGGCGAACTGCCGCCACTGACGGAATATCTGGTAAGCTGGGTAACAACGAAAAAGTGAATCAAAAACATGGCGGGTCCATTGTCAGCGGAACGCGGACAAGAAAATCGGCAGCGAACGCCCAATGGCCGGTGGGTCAGGACGATGATTTTCCAGGCGTCCCCGACGGGCGGCTTTAAAAGCGCCTGGTTGACATTTAATTCAATTCGAATTATACACTTTTTTCCGGTATGGATCCTGTTGTAAACATCGTTTTTGAGATACCGAGAGAAAGGATTGCAAACAATGTTCAAGCACATCCTATGCCCCACAGACCTCAAAGAGCGCTGCTATCCAGCCCTCAAAAAAGCCATCGAGTTTGCGCACCACTTTGGTTCCAAAATCACCTTGCTGAATTGCCATCCGGAGTTCATGAACCAGGATGAAAGGCAAATGCTGCGCGTCAGCTCCGATGAACTCAAAGAAAAATTCCGAAAGATTGCGGTTGATTCACGGGGAAAAATGCAAGCCACCATGGAAAAACTGCAGGCCGGGGATATCGACATCGAATATTTGTTGCGGGAGGGGAAACCAGAGAAAACCATCGTGGATGTTGCCGCAGCGTGTGGAATCGATTTGGTCATCATCTGTACGGATGGCCCTGACAGTATTCGCGATTTTATTGCCGGAACCATAACGGAACACGTTATCAACCACGTTCCCTGCCCGGTTTTGGTAATCCCCCCTCCATAAAATCATCCCGATGGAGGCCGGGGAACATTCGGTCTGTTCCGACGTTGTAACGGCAATACTTATGGGTTGTAAATTGTTCTATATATGATACTTAGTAACCATATTCAGAAAAGAGGAATGCCTTTTAACTATCAAAAAAACCGGGTTTGGGCCGAGAATCTGACCATCGTCCTTCAACTCGGCCTGACCATGGTCGGTTGCATCGCCTTCTGTTTCTTTGTGGGGCTGTACCTGGACCGCTGGTTTGGTTCAAGGGGGGTTTTTGTAACCATTTTTACCATATTGGGGATTGCCGGCGGAGGCAATGTCGCCTACCGCCAGATACTCGAAACGCTGCAGGAAAAGGAAAACCCTGCAAAAGTGAAAAAGAATGGCTCCGATTCATAACACCCAGAAAAAATACAATTCCCGTGCAATGACAATCGCCATTGTGGTGGGACTGTTGTTAATTTTGGGCGGTTTTGCACCCCAGGGAAAAGGCCTGATTCTGGGGACGATCTTCAGCGCGGTCAACTTCGTCCTGATCGGTGTCGGCCTGCCTGCCACCCTCGGACAGCCAGGCCGTAAACGGTTTGTGAAATCATTCGGCTTCATTCTCTTCCGGTTCGCACTCCTGGCCGTTCCGCTCGTGCTGGCAGCAAAGACGAACCGATTCGACCTGTCCGCTACGATCATCGGCGTTTTTATGATTCAATTGACAATAATGGCAGACCATGCCGTGCAATCCGTTTTCGCGGCTTCCGAAAAACGGATATGACCATCACTCCGGCCGGATAGGCCGGCGAAAAGGATTTTTAAAATCAGCAGATACGACATATGGGCGAATTAGGCAAAATTCATCAGTTGGTCATTTCTCTTCCCGGGCACCAGGCTATCGTCAATATCGAGGCTGTCCTGATGTCCTGGATCGTTTTTTTCATAGTGATCCTTTTTGGGTATTTCACGACCCGTAAAAGAGGTATCGTACCCCGCCCGCTCCAGGTCCTCGGAGAACTTCTCGTCGACCAACTGTACAGCCTCACGGCGGATGCCCTCGACAAAAAACAGGCCAAAACATACGGCCCCCTTATCTGCGCCCTGTTTCTGTTTCTGCTGATCTCCAACTGGCTGGGCATTGTCCCCCACCTGGAAGAACCGACCAAAGATCTGAACACCCCTCTCGGGCTGGGGCTCATGGGCTTTGCCATTGCCCACTACGCCGCGATCAAAACAAAGGGGTTCAAAGCCTATGCAAAAGAGTACTTTCAACCGATTTTTTTCATGATGCCCCTGAATGTCATTGGTGAATTAGCAAAGATCGTTTCCATTTCTTTCCGGCTGTTCGGCAACATCATGGGCGGTTCGATCATTATTCTGGTTGTATCCTATTTAACCTTCAGTTTGGTTTTACCACCGTTTCTGTATGCCTTTTTCGGGCTGTTCGTCGGAACCGTACAGGCATTTGTGTTCACCATGCTGACTATCGTCTATATTTCCGTACAGGTGAAATAACCTATGGAACTGGAAACCCAAGCCATCATTGATCTCTGTGCTTACTGCGGTGCTGGCGTCGCCATGGGTCTGGGGGCAGTAGGTGCGGCCATCGGTGAAGGATACACCGCTTCACAGGCGAACATCGCCGTGTCCCGCAACCCGGACATTTCTGGAGAAATTTTTAAAAATATGCTGGTGGGTCAGGCAGTGGCGGAATCAGCATCTATTTTTGCCCTGGTTATCGCCATCCTGTTGCTTTTCATGGATGTACCGGCCACCAGCCTGCTGACGGGTGCCGCTCTTTTAGGGGCCGGACTGTGCATTGGATTCGGTGCTATCGGCTCCGGTATCGGTTCCGGATTCCCCGGGGGGCAAACCTGCTTCGGAATTGCGCGGCAGCCGGCCATGGCATCCCGCCTGACAACCAACATGCTCATCGGGTCGGCGGTCTGCCAGACTCCGGCCATTTTTTCCATGGTGGTCGCCCTGATTCTGATATTTATGGATTTCAGCAAGCTGCCCGTCAACCCCACCTGGGCGGCGCTGGTGGGGGCCGGCATCTCTACGGGACTCGCCGCCATCGGCTCCGGCTACGGCGGCGGCAAAGCCGCCGGCACCAGTTGCGAAGGCATTGCCCGCAATCCGGAAAGCAGCGGAAACGTCACCACCACAATGCTTGTGGGTCAGGCGGTTGCACAGACGCCTTCCATTTTCGGTCTGTTGGTCAGTTTCATCCTGCTGTTTAAATCATTTCCCGAAACCAGCGCCCTGGCGCCTTCCATGGCACTGCTGGGGGCCGGCCTCAGTATGGGGTTCGGGGGCATCGGACCCGGTATCGGAAACGGCCTGGCGGCGGAAGAAGCGGTTCGATGGGTGGCAAGGAATACAGCGCATGCCGGGGAACTGATGCGAATCATGCTGGTGGGCCAAGCGGTATCCCAATCCACGGCGATTTACGCCATGGTGATAAGCCTGGTGCTTATTTTCGTGGTATGATATTTTTGGATGCTGGTTTCACAAAAGGAGTTGGTATACATGGCATCCGTAATCAGGGCCCATCCGTAAACCATTAAAAACAGGTTGGGCACAAAAAGGCGTTTTGCAGATAACTGTTTACGATTTTTCAGCACTATATGAACAAGGAGGAACAACATGGCAATTGAAGGACCGGATATCATCAAAGCGGCGGCGTTTCTCGGAGCGGGAATCTCCATGGGCCTGGGAGCAATCGGGCCCGGGGTCGGCGAAGGAATGGTTGCAGCCAAAGCCTGCGAAGCCATCGGGAAAAACCCTCAGGAAGCAGGCCTTCTGACACGAACCATGCTCGTCGGGCAGGCCGTATCGGAATCAACAGGCATCTATTCTCTGGTGATCGCACTGCTACTGCTTTTCGTGGTATAACCGATGGAAATCATCTCCAACATTGCGTTGATCAGCATCAACGAAACGATGATCGTACAACTGCTCTCGTTTCTCGTTTTTCTGATGATTCTCAACCGGGTCATGATCCACCCCCTGCGCGAGTCGATGACGCAGCGAAACGATCACATCAAAAACCTGGAAAAGGGTGTTGGCCTTGCGGAAGAAGAAATGGCGGCCCTCACCAGCCGGATTGAAGAACAGGAAGCCACGGCTGCCAAAGAAGCCCAAACTCGGCGGATTGCGCTTGAAGCAACGGGGCAGGAAGCGGCCGATTCGATCATTAAAGAAGCTAGAAAAAAAATCGAACAGCTGAAGAAACAGACCAACAGAGAAGTTGAAGAATTGCTCGTACAGGCAAGAGCGCAGGTACAAAAAGAATCGGATCTGATTTCCATAAGCATCATGGAAAATGTACTTTCCCGAAAGCTGACCATATGAATCGATTTACCCCCATCATAAGGCGAACTGCCATGGGGTTGCTCCCGTTTCTGGGAATCCTGCTGGCAGCAACGATTTCCTGGGCCGCAGACAGTGACGGGCAATGGCGCCCGACGTACGACCTTGTTTTGCGCTGGTTCAATTTCCTTTTGCTTGTATTTATCCTGGTTAAATATGCCCGCAAACCGCTGATTAATTTTTTAAAGGGAAAACAGGCCGAGATCGGGGACATGCTCAATCGGATCGAACAGCAGAAGGAAGCCATTGATCGGAGCCTCAATGATGCCCGCCAGGCACTGCAAAAGAGTGCGGAACGCCTGGAAGAGATGCGCCAACGAATCATCGCCCAGGGTGAAAGAAAAAAACAGCAGATCATCGGGGAAGCCGAATTGGAAAGTCAGCGGATTTTTGATGCCGCCAAAGAAAAAATTGGGGGTGACCTTATCATGGCCCGAGGGAAAATCCGGGAAGAAATCATTGACGCCGCCATCAAAACCGCCTTGGAGAAACTGCCCGGCCAGGTAAACAGGGAAGACCACCAGAATTATATCGACCTGTTCCTCACCGGAACCGCCGGAAAATAGATGATTGAACTTTTACGAAATGCAAACGTGGCGATCATCGGAGGAGGCAAGTTTTGTAAAACCCTTTTGCAGTTCTTACTGGAAGATGACGCCCTGTCCGGCAAGCCTGTCATTAGGGGGGTGGCCGACAGCAACCCGCAGGCAGAAGGCCTGCAATATGCCGAAGCAAACGGTATTTTCACAACAGGGGACTACACGGAACTGCTAACCCTCGAAAATCTCGAAGTCCTCATTGAAATCACCGACAACGATTCCCTGATAGATGACATCCAGAAAGCTGCTCCCCCTGGTGTCCACCTCATCGACCAGATTGAGGTTCGTTCCTTGTGGAGTTCGCTTACGCTCCAAAAAGAAAAAAAGATTGTTCTGGAAGAATTAAAAAACCTTGCCGGTCAGCCCGACCGCCTGGAAGCGTTTATCAACCAGGCCGCCGATCGCCTGGATGATATCGTTACGAAACGGTTTCAGCATTACCAGGAAATCGAACGGGGCCTGATCGAAAACAAAAGGGCCATGTCGCAGATTGTCCAGGGCACTACAATCCCGACATTTGTAATCGATAAAAACCACATCGTTACCCACTGGAACCGCGCCTGTGAAATCCTGACCGGTTTTCCAGCCGAAGAGATCGTCGGCACCAACAAGCAGTGGAAACCCTTCCGGTCCAAAGAACGCCCGATTATGGCCGATCTGATCCTTGATGGCGTCAACGAAAAAGACGTCTGGAAGTATTACGGCACCCGCTGGAAAAAATCCGCTCTCATCAACGGGGCCTATGAAGCCGAAGAATTCTTTGCCCACCTGGGTGACAGCGGCAAATGGCTCTTCTTTACCGCAGCCCCCATAAAAGCTCCCGACGGTAAAATCGTGGGCGCCATCGAAACACTCCAGGATAAAACCGAGGAACGACAGGCCAAGGAGGAACGGGAACGCCATAACCGTGAACTCTCCCAAAAAGCGCAAGAACTGCAAGCCAGTGAACGCGTCATGTCCCAGATAATCGAGGGAAGTACGATCCCCACCTTTGTCATCGACAGGGATCACAAAATAACCCACTGGAACAGGGCCATGGAGATGGTTACCGGCTATGCGGCGGCAAAAGTAATCGGCACCAGAAAGCAATGGGCCCCCTTTTACGACAGCGAACGCCCTTCCATGGCGGATGTCATTCTCGACCAGGTGACCGAAGAAGAAATCAAACGCCTATACGGAACCAAATGGCGTAAATCAGCCCTGATCACCGGAGCGTATGAAGCGGAAGTTTTCTTTCCCAATTTGAACAACAGCGGAAAATGGTGCTGGTTCACAGCCGCTCCCATCAAAACATCGGACGGAACTGTGGTCGGAGCCATCGAAACGATCTGGGACAAAACCGAGGAAAAAAAAGCGGAGGAGGAGCAGAAACGTCATACCGAAGAGTTGGCCACCCTCTGTTCCATCTACGCCACCCTGAGTTCGCCGCTGGACCTGGAAGGAAGAATCAACGCCGCCATACGCGAGGTAACCAACATCTTCTCCGCCGACGGCATCTGTATCTTTATCCTGGAATCCGATAACCACTTTCATCTCAAGTACAATTACGGGTTCTCCGATTTTGTCTGCAGCCAGGGCTGTATCTCCGAAGTGAACAGCATGGTTTCGCGGGTCGCGTCCACCGGCAGGTTGATGATCCTCGAGGAACTGCCGGATACCGGCAGTGAAGAAATCGAACTGTTGAGGAATGATGGCTTGGCATCGCTGGTCTACATCCCCATTGTCGACAAACGCAAGAATGCTTTCGGTGTCATCCGGATCGGCAGCAAACAGATCAAGCATTTTACTGCGGGGGAAAATCACGTACTGGAGTTGATCGGCAACCGAATCGGAGTCGCCATCGAAAATTCCATGCTTCAGATGGAGAATGTGCGCAAAGCCAATTTTCAAGCGAAACTGATCAAAAGCTCCAACAACGGTATTGTAGCAACGGACAATCGCTGGAAAATCCTGCTGTTCAATCCGGAAGCGGAACGAATTTTCGGGTACCCGGTTTCCGAAGTGACGGGTAAAAAATTGGCCCAGGAACTTTACCCCATGGAAGTCGCTGAGGCCATCGTGGGTTTTCTGCCGGAGGAGAGCGGAAGCACCGGAACATCCTGGCATGAAACGACAATCATCTCAAAAGACGGGGAACAGATCCCTGTCCGGTTCTCGGGCACCCTTTTAATTGAATCCGGAAAAGTTGTCGGGAGTGTCGCTTTCTTTCAGGATCTGAGGGAAATCAAACGCCTGGAACAAAACCTGGTTAACTCCGAACGGTTGGCTGCTATCGGTCAGACGGTGGCCGGTATGGCCCATTGTATCAAAAATATTTTACACGGGTTCAAAGGCGGCAGCTATTTGATGAACATCGGCATTGATAAGGACAATACCGAAAAATTGAAACAGGGCTGGCAGATGACTCAGAGAAACATTACCCGGACCTCTGATCTGGTGCTCGATCTTCTGTCATACTCGAAGGAACGGGAGCCGGAATACGAGAATTGCCGCCCCAATGAAATCGCGGGTGATGTTTGTGATCTGCTGAATGACATTGCCGTTGAAAACGACATCGAACTGGTGAAAAACTTTTCGACGTCATTGGGTGAGGTCGCCCTGGATGCAAGGATCGTTCACCGCTGCCTGCTCAACCTTGTATCCAATGCCCTCGACGCCTGCATTTTCGATGATGATGTTTCCAAGAACCACCGGGTCAGCGTCACCACGGTCCGGGAAAAGACCAATTTCGTCCGATTTGAAGTGACCGACAACGGTTCGGGCATGAGCGCTGAGGTCAAAAAGAAACTCTTCCACTCCTTTTTCAGCACCAAGGGACCAAAAGGCACCGGATTGGGATTGCTGGTTACCAAAAAACTGATTGAAGAACATAAGGGCACCATTGATGTGACATCTGCCCAGGGCAAGGGAACCACGTTTACGATCCGGTTCTCTTTTGGCGTGTAGCGATTTTTTCCTTGCACCTGTTTACATCGAAAGAACAACCCGTTATAATCATTGGGCCGAAAAATCTCGGCGGTTCAGGACCGCTGAAATCAATACGAAGATAGGAGGACTCGCCATGGGTAAAACTGTACTGGTTGTGGATGATGATCCGGATGTGAGACTGTTCAACACCACCGTCGTCGAAGAAAACGGCTACACCTCCATAGAGGCTGAAAACGGTGAAGAAGGTTTAAAAATGGTGAGGGAACACCATCCGGACCTGGTGATCCTTGATGTCATGATGCCGAGACAAAGCGGCATCCGGTTATACAGTGAATTAAAGCGGGACAAATCCCTGAAAGAGACGCAGGTGGTAATCTTGTCCGGTATCGCCAAAAAAACGTTTTTGCGTTCCCAAAAGGCATTGGTGGAATTTGGCGGCGAAGAAGTCCCGGAACCGGAAACCTATTTGGAGAAACCGGTTGAACCGGAAGAGCTGGCTGAAGTGATCAATCGACTGATCGGCTGATCGCCGCCCTGGGAAGCCGTCCTTTTTCCAGGATTTGCTCAACCGGGAAAAATGTATCGATCAAAGGGTGCTGTAATGGATATTCGTAAACTCCTATTTGTAACCAAGTTTGAAGACTTGCGTTTCGACGCCCTGCAGTCGCTGCTGGACCTGCGCAAGGTCGCTTTGGAACATGTTGTTCTTCTGAACGTCATCGAGAGGGAAAAGGTGGCGATGCAGAGAGGAACCGGCTATCACAAAAAACAGGAGATCCGCTTACGGGAAAAGGCCAATATCCGTTTTATCGATTGGGCCGAGACCCTTTTTGAAATGGGCCTTGAAGTGGGCGTGTACATCGCTGTGGGCAGTTTTGTAAAACAGGTTATCCAGGCGGCCGAAAAGGAAGCAGTCGACCTCATTGTCATCGGCCCCTCCAGACAGGGAAAAATGGACCAGTTCATAACGGGGCCGGACCTGACGGAAATTCTGCATCGAACCGGTGTCCCCATCCTGGTCTACAAAAACCGATCCCGTGACGGTGTCAATATTGAAAAACCTTTTGAACGCCCGCTGCTGGCAACGAACTGGTCTTCCGCCAGCCGGAATGCCCTCAATTATTTAAAGCGGCTGAATATTGTGGAAAGCGTTCATGTCGTTCATGTCGCCGACGAAAAAAGCCTGAAGGGAACTTCTGCGATGGCAGTCCAGCAAACGCGTAAAGAGAATCGCCGCAAACTGGACAAAATCTGTGATATTCTGGAAGCTGCCGGCATTGACGGACGACCGCACGTATATATCGGCGACACCATTACAGAAATTGAAAAGGCGGCCGAAGAGTGCCAGGCGACCATGATTATCGCCGGGGCCTCAAACCGAAGCTGGAATTCATGGCGGGAACGGCTGTTGGGCAGCATTCCCAAAGAGCTGTCGGAGCGTTCCGCTTTTTCAACATTAATCATTCCTCCTGAAAAAAAGGAATAGGGAGTTATCATGGCTGTAATTACTATTTCAAGGCAGTTCGGCGCCGGAGGTAAATCCCTTGGAGAACTACTGGCGGATAAACTTGCCTACACATTTGCCGACAGCAGCATCATCCAGATGATCGCCGAGCAGGCCAACGTTTCGGCAACATGGGTGCGCGCTTTCGAAAAAGAGGCGGGCAGCAAAATATCCCGTGTAATTTCCGGTATGGTTTCCCAGCGACTGCTGGATCGGATTTTAAAAGATGAGCGCGGCTATATCGATGAAAGCATTTACCTGGATTATCTGGTGTTAATCGTCGCCCAGATTGCCGACGAAGGTAATGCTGTCATTCTTGGAAGGGGCAGCCAATATATACTCAACGACCATCCGGATGCCTACCATATTCTGCTGATCGATAACCTCGAAGATCGGATACGATTTATAGTTAATAACTACAAATATTCATCTGCCAGAGCAGCCAGGGTCGTTAACAGCGAAGACAAGCGCCGACTGAACCTGTACAAAAAACTGGGCAAAGACGATTATGACAATCCCGCACTCTATCACCTGGTGTTAAACATGAGCCGGCTTGACCTTCCGACGGCGGCCGATCTGGTATGCCACCTGATTGACAGCTAACGCTTGTCCGGCAGCAGCCCTTATCCGCTTCTTTCCTTGTTCCAGCCCAGCCGATCCAACACCGGCCTGTTGCATATCCACCGGATGTGTCTTAGATTATAACTCGTAAACGGGCTCACCAATCGATTGTACAAACCATCGCTACATAAGGAGGCAGCCATGGAAAACGATGTCAACAAGCCAGCCGGTGACAATAATCTCAAGTGCCCGGAATGCCGAAGCGAGCTGAAACGCAGGAGATCCCGCAACGTTGATGCGTGCGAAATGCTGTGCGGTGGCTGCGGCGCCAGTTTTGATGTCTGCGACCTGGAGACGGTCGAAAAATTAAAAAGCCAGCCGTAAAAGGAACAGCCAATGACCACCGGGGTAAAATCGTATCAAAAACATCTCCTGGCAACAGGCCTCAAACAGTTTCTGCTTTGCGGCCTCGTAACAGCTGTGTTCCTACTGTTCACCGGCAGTGGGAGTGCGCAGCCGGCCGGTGTTGGAAAACCGCTCATTCCCCAACCGGATGCCCCGTCTCTCAGTCCGGGATTGGCGGCCTACTATTACAAAAAAAAAAATTGGGCACCTCAGCCTTTTTTCCAACCGGCGGATGGCGCGAGGGAAAGCCGATTCTCATGCTGAATCACCATTTTAGCAAAGAGGAGGAGGTGTTTGACAGCGGCCTGAACACCACAATTTGTGTGAAAATGGAGGGGGCCATTCGATTGGATACCAATGGCACTTACCGTTTCAAAGCCCTTTCCAACGATGGCATTCGCGTCACCATCGGCGGTTTGGTGGTCGCCGAAGACCCCAATGTTCACTCGGATCGGTTTACTGACCCGGTTTCCCTGGAGATTGAATCGGCAGGCTGGTATCCGATCACGGTCGAATATTTTCAGCGCAAAGGGACGGCTGCCATCGAGCTCCACTGGCAGGCCCCCGGCAACGACGGCTTCAGCATTGTCCCGGCAGAAACATATGCCCATGTCCCAGTGAAATAGCGGGCCTCATTTACGGAATGACAGGTAAAACCCAATGGACGGAAGCAAACGAAACAACATCGCCATCGGAGCAAACGTCGACATTGTCCTGAAAAAGGACCAGCGTACCGGAACGCTGACCCGGGGAACAGTCAAGAATATCCTGACCAAATCAGCTACCCATCCTCACGGAATTAAGGTTCGGCTGGCCAATGGCCAGGTGGGACGGGTAAAGAGGGTCCACGAAACGAACGGGACATCAGGGTCTTAAGGGGAAACACACCACAAAGCATTCACAACCATAGGGTTCGTAACTCTCAACTTCCATCATCTAAATGCTATCGTGTCAGCTGCCGGTATCGGATTCTCCGCGGAATTGCGGCGTCTTTCCCAAGACGCTTTTTCCGGTCCTCGTCATATTCCGACCAGTTTCCCTGGAAAAAAGTCACCTGGCTGTCTCCCTCAAAAGCCAGAATATGAGTCGCGATACGATCCAGGAACCAGCGGTCATGGCTGATAATCACGGCGCACCCGGCAAAATTTTCCAGCGCTTCCTCAAGCGCCCTCAAGGTGTTCACGTCCAGATCATTGGTGGGTTCATCCAGCAGGAGGACATTGGCTCCCTGTCGCAGCATCTTGGCCAAATGCACCCGGTTGCGCTGGCCACCGGAAAGTTCCTTCACCAGTTTCTGTTGTTCTGAACCGGAAAAGTTGAACCGGGCGACATAAGCGCGAGAATTGACCAGCCTGCTGCCGAGTTCGATCTGTTCGCCGCCTCCGGTGATTTCCTCCCAAATGCTTTTTTGCGGATCCAGTTCACGGCCCTGGTCAACATAGGCCAGCTGCACCGTTTCACCAATCCGAACGCTTCCACTATCCGGCTTTTCGTGGCCGCTGATCATGTTAAACAGGGTGGTTTTGCCAGCCCCATTCGGCCCGATCACCCCTACGATTCCGCCCGGCGGCAGCCGGAAGGACATATTTTCCACCAGCAGGCGGTCGCCGAAGGATTTTTTCACCCCGGCGGTCTCGATAACCATATCCCCGAGCCTCGGGCCCGGCGGGATAAACAGTTCCAGGTCCTTTTCGCGTTTTTCCATTTCCTGGGAAAACAGCTTTTCATAGGCACTGATTCTGGATTGACTTTTGGTATGGCGCCCTTTGGGCGACATGCGAATCCACTCCAACTCCCGCTGGAGGGTTTTTTGACGGGCGGATTCGGATTTTTCCTCCCGGCGCAGCCGTTCCTGTTTCTGCTCCAGCCAGCTGGAGTAGTTCCCTTTCCAAGGAATGCCTTCGCCGCGATCGAGTTCGAGAATCCACCCGGCCACATTGTCCAGAAAATAGCGATCATGGGTCACGGCAATAACGGTACCATGATAGGTCTGCAGGTGATGTTCCAGCCAGGCGACGCTTTCCGCATCGAGATGGTTGGTGGGCTCATCCAGCAGCAGGATATCCGGCTTCTGAAGCAACAGCCGGCAGAGAGCTACCCGGCGTTTCTCGCCCCCGGAGATGATGGCAACCGGTGTTTCTCCGGGAGGGCAGCGCAGGGCATCCATGGCCATTTCCAATCGCGAATCAAGGTCCCAGGCTTCCAGGATATCCAGTTTCTCCTGGACCTTTCCCTGGCGTTCGATGAGATTGTTCATCTCTTCATCACTCATGGGTTCGGCGAATTTGTTGTTGATCTCCTCAAATTCATGGAGCAGGTCAACGGTTTCCCGAACGCCCTCTTCAACCACCTGGCGCACCGTCTTTTCAACGTTTACCAGGGGTTCCTGCTCCAGATATCCTACGGTGTATCCGGCAGACAGAACAACCTCGCCGTTAAACTGTTTGTCCTCACCGGCCATGATCCGCAGCAAAGACGTTTTGCCGGAACCGTTCAATCCGAGAACGCCGATCTTGGCCCCGTAAAAATAAGACAGGGAAATATCCTTCAGCACCGGCTTTTTGTCATAAAATTTACTGACCCGCATCATGGAGTAGATAATTTTGTTGGCATCCTGGCTCATTTTACACGATCTCCTTTTGAATGTTGAATGGAAATCAATTCCACCTCAAACACCAGCACCTCATGGGGGCCGATGGCGGCGCCGGCACCACCGGCACCGTAGGCCAGCTCGGAAGGGATGACCAGTTCGTACCGGGATCTTTCCGGCATGATCTGCAGTGCTTCCTGCCAGCCGCGAATGACACCGTTGACGGCAAAATCCGCGGGACTGCCCCGTTTGATGGAACTGTCAAAAACCTTCCCATCAATGGTTTTGCCTTCATAATGCACGGTAACGTTGTCGTCACTTGCGGGAGAATTGCCGTTACCTTTTTTGAGTACACGATACTGCAGACCGCTGGCGGTTTCAACAACGCCTTCCTTTTTTCTGTTTGCCGAAAGGAAGGCCTGCCCTCTTTCCATATTGACATTGACAGCATCCGCCTGCCGGGCCTGGTTTTTCTCCTGGATTTCATTTTTAAAAGCTGCCATGATCTGTTGCATTTCACCGGCCGGCATCCGGCTTGGTTTGCCGGCAAAGGCTTCGGTAAAGGCATTGACGAAGATATCCACGTTGATCGCAAAACCCTGGCGCGAAAAATCCATACCAAAGCTCTGGCCCAGAATAAAACTAACCTTATCCATATCGATTTTCATTGTGATGCTTCCTTTTTCTGAGGGAATAGGAGCTGGCAGGGACACCCTTGGATTGTGACGCCGGAGCATTGTACGCCAAAATCCACCGGAGGCGTCAATGACCCCTGCCACCGCTCAACAAAAAAAGGCACCCCCGTACGGAACGGAAATGCCTCCTGTTTCATTCGTAGATTCTGAATTAGACGGTACTCACATCTATCGCAGACAGGCCTTTGGGCCCCTGCTCTACAGAAAATGTAACCCGATCACCTTCATGAAGGGTCTTGAATCCGGTTCCGTTGATGGCGGAATGATGAACAAATACATCGTCTCCTTCTTCCTGTTCAATAAACCCGAAACCCTTTTTCTCATTAAACCATTTTACTGTCCCATTTGCCATGGTGACGTCCTCCTTTTGTAAAAATTTTCGAATTCCCCAACTTCAGGCGCCATGTCAGAGCAATGGGTAAGCCTTCGTAAAGAAATTGATCCGCCATAGAAACGGACCTTTACACAATGGCGTATTTTAATCATCACCACCGGAAAGTCAAGGGGTTCCAGAAAAACCTGTTTCCGTATAGATTGCCACTGACACCTTTTCCCCACCACCCTGAACCTGTAACACACAATTGGCCGCCTTTCTATTTATCTGTGAGCGAAATCATGGTATGAGCGATACCAATTCCCGGCACAGGACAACCGTTTTATGAATCGTCGTTCCATCAGTACCATACAGAAAGCTATCATCTTCTGGTATCGCTGCCACCGGCGAAGCCTGCCCTGGCGGGAATCCCGGGATCCCTATCGCGTCTGGGTCTCCGAAGTCATGCTCCAGCAGACACGGATCGAAACAGTGATCCCTTACTATCACCGCTTTATGAAACGCTTTCCGGATATCGTCCGCCTGGCCGAAGCCGATATGGAGACGCTTCTGAAACGATGGGAGGGGCTCGGCTACTACTCCCGTGCCCGCAACATGCAGCTTGCGGCAAAGATGATTGTCGAAAAGCATGGCGGCACCTTTCCGGATAGCGCGGATGGCCTGCTGACCCTTCCAGGTATCGGTAATTATATCGCCGCGGCGGTCGGCAGTATCTGTTTCGATCTTCCTGTAGCGGTGGTCGACGGCAACGTCAAGCGGGTCCTGTCCCGGCTGTTTGCGGTGAAACACCCTGTCAATGATGCCAAATCAAAACCGGTCTTCGCGGAGCTGGCCACGACGATTCTGGACCGAATCCGGGCGGGAGAATTCAACCAGGCTGTCATGGAACTGGGACAGCGGATCTGTACCCCCCGCAATCCCGGCTGCGCGGATTGTCCCATCCGGAAGCAGTGCAGCGCCCGCCGAAAAGGCCACGTTGCAGACTACCCCGTTCGTCTTTCCAGAGCCAGGGCCCCCCTGAAAAAAATGCTGCTTGCCGTTGTTATCCACGGCCGGAAATGGCTCGTGGTCAAACGTCCCGAAAAAGGACTTCTGGGCGGGTTGTGGGAGCTGCCCGGGGGTGAAATGCGGGGAAGCCGGGGCAGCCGGCGCAGTGTAGCAGATATGGTTGCCGCACAATACAATCTCCGGGTGACGGATATCCGCAAACAAGGAACCGTCCGCCACGCCTATACCCATTTCAGGGTATCCGCAGACGTTTATACGTGCCGGTATGAATCCGGAAGCGTAACCGCTCCGGATTCAGCTGGCCATTGCTGGATCCGACCGGAAGAAATCGATCGTTTTCCCTTTCACACCTTAATTCACAAGGCCGTCGCAGCGGTAGGGGCGATGAACACCCCCCCGGCAGGGACACACAAGGAAACAGACACAATAAAGTAGGCGGGATTAAAACTTCAAGGCCGTCGGTTGTATCCACCGATTGCTCTCTCCTTCATACAGCCATTTTTCCGGGAAACCGCCTCTCCGGTGGGTATAGGAGGGGTTGTGCGACCAGTTGAAAAGCCTCTCGTAAGCATCCTGGAGTTTTCGGAAGGTATCCGAATCGCCCCCCAGGTCCGGGTGGTGTTTTTTGGCCTGCCTGCGGTAGGCGCTTTTAAGGATCTCCTGGAGGCGGCCCGGTTTCAGATCTGATTTTTTAAGCTGCAATGCCACCAGGGAAGCACCGCTGACGGATGGGTATACCCGATCCATGGGAATGACACTCGCCGCCGGTTCATCTGATTTCCTGGCCCTCTCCAGTAAATGCTCGGAAGCCTTGTAGCGCTTATTGGTCCGGCCGGCTTCGGCCCACCAGAATTTCCCCAGCAGGTTGGAAAGCTCGCGGAAGTCTTCCAGGGGCTTGCTGCCCTTGGCCCGCGGCAGCATGAAGCTGAAAATCTGGTCCGACCCATAGAGCAGAACATCCATCACGACAATAAATTCGGTAAAATAGAAAGTCGCGTAGCGCGTACTGAGCGCCTTCAACAATCCGGTGCGGCGGTTCAAACAATCGCGCAGCTGCTGCCGGCATTCCAGGGAGCAGTACTTGCGGCGCCGATTGGGAAGAAGGGAGCCGCAGGACAGGCACTTGGGGTCATCCCGGTAAATGGCAGGTATGTTTTTGAGTCGACTTTTCATCATACTGTTTCGCCGCTTTCACGAATCCTGGTGATCATTCTTTCCTGCGGGTTCAGTTTGCCTTCCACACAAGCCTGCAGGAGCCGGCACACAAAATGAACAGCCGGAACCACGCTGTCAAGATCGACGTATTCCTCCAGGCTGTGGGAACCGCCGCCGATGGGCCCCATGCCGTCCACAGTGGGCACACCCAGAGCGGCGGTAAAATTTCCGTCCGAACCGCCGCCGGTGGAAATCCATCCGGCGGATATCCCGACCTCACCTGCGATTGTCTCCATCTTTTCCCACAATCGCATGGTTTCCGGCGACGGCACCATAGGGGGCCTCTCAATCCCTCCGGATACGGTGATTTCGACACCTTGCACATGCACCTGGCCGGGCAAAGCAGAAAAACAGGCGTCGATCCGTTCCGCTTCCGATGCCTCGGCCACCCGGACATCAATCGTTGCAGAAGCCAGTTCCGGTATGACATTGTCCGCACCACCACCGCAAATCACGGTAGCGTTGACGGTGGTGCCGGACTCCGGCCGGGAAAACCCGGTTATTTGCAGAACCTGGTGAGCCAGTTCAACAACCGCGTTGGCACCTTTTTCCGGCTCCACTCCCGCATGAGCCGCCTTGCCCCGGCAGGTAACGTGAAACACCCCGCCCCCCTTTCGCTTGAGTACCCGGTTCCATCCCGGGCGGCAGGGCTCAAATACAAACACTCTTTGGGATTGCCTGGCCAGGGCATCAATCCAGGCCCGGGAAGCTTTGGATCCGATTTCCTCGTCAGCGTTAAAAGCCACGGCCAAAGACAGTTTTTCGGAAAGGCCAAAATGGGTAATGGCCTCCAGGGCGTGAAGCGCCGTCAGCAGTCCTGCCTTCATATCATTGGTTCCCGGCCCGGTTGCCCGACCGCCGGAGGTGCGAAAAGGCCTTTGGGCCGCCGTTCCTTTCGGGAACACGGTATCGAGATGCCCCACAAATAAAAAATCGAATTTGCGACCCGCGGCTCCAGCAGCGCTGTTAACTGCCTCCAGACAGGGGACCGTTCCCTTGTCCAATTCCTTCAACTGCACGTCCCAGCCCATTTTTTGGAAACGATCCTTCAGATAAGCGGCCACCCGGCGAAGTCCCTCTGGAGACGAGCTGGGACTGTCGATATTCACCAGCGTCTCCAGATCATGCAAAAACTGATCGTATCGGGAGGCGATATAATCCCGCATCGCTGCCCGCGGCGTTTGCGAAGCGGATGAATGGCGTGAATCAATAATTCCAGACACTTTCGGCATTATCTTTTTCCTTCCCTCCCGGTTTGAGATTGACAAATCGGCAACAAACGTGAACAGTAGTCGTATTGTTATCAGCCTTACCAGGGCACAGCTATGGAGGCCTTTTGATGACCCTTCGAACTTGTGTTGACCCTTCCGGACGATTCGTCTTTGGAATCCACAAACCCCGTTACCGGGTAAAAAACCTCCGAAAAGACGATCTCATTACCACCATCGGCCGTTTAGATCAAGGTGAAGATATTGACAACCGGGCCAACTTCCCGCCCGGCGATATCGATATACCGGCGGCGGATGCCGTTTATGAGATTCCCAACCCGTTCCCGTTCAAAGGAGCCACTTTTATTCCCAAAAGTTCCGCCGACCGCAGTGCTGACCGACTGGAAACAATCCACCTGCCGGAAATGCCACACGTCTCCATGACATCGGCTTTGAAACAGCTGTTTCCGGATTCCATCCAAAAAACCGATGACTGCTTCACCGTTTTCGAAAAACTTCCCGAGCCGGTTCTGTTTGCCCTGGCAACCACATCGAGCGACCCTATCGATCTGGTGGCCATGGCGGAAAACTGCTGCACGTTCATCCACGACGAATCTTCCGGGAAACCCGTGGGCATGGCCTATACCGTCAGGCCTGACGGCAGGCGGCTGCCGGTCATCCGCAATATGGCCCTCTTCAAAGCCGTGGCCAACAATCCCAACCTCCCGGACGATTACAAAGACGTCATGGTCCTCAAACCCGGTGCGCAGGGCCATAGCGAAATCACGGCAGACTGGTCGGAAGAAGCGGGCGGTACCCATGTTTTCGAATACCTGCGCGCAAACAGCTATATCGCCTGGGGACACTATGCCGCCAACATGGCCAACGACGCAATCCGATACCGGGCAGGCGACCTCCGGCTCGCGGATATCGGCAGGATGCGGCATCTCTACTACCAGCGAACGTATGTCCGTCTGGCCGAAGAACTCGGCTTGCATTTGCCGGGAAAAAGAAACCCTCTTTCCGATGCGGAACTGGAATCCCTGCGCCTTCGGATCCGTAAAGCACTTCTGGAAACAAAGAACCCCCTTTCGTTTACGGGGACCTTGTGGGGCTGGAATTTCGGCTTTGACTACAGCCCGACGCAATACCGGCTGCACGGGTCCCACCAGCAGGTTCACCAGCAGTATGCCCTAATTCCCGCCGAAATTTCACAGGGAACCGCTGCAAACGGTAATGAAGACAATCTGCCGGCGTACGGGTGTGGAGATCTGGTGGCTGATTTTGTAAGGCAATACCGATCGGAATCCGGCACAAATTTTTTCGATGCATATATCCAGGCTGTGCGCGGTAATGCCCGCACGGACGGTCGGACCGATCTCCCGGCCAGCCTGGTCGTTTACGAAGACGAGCAGGTTATGCTGTTTGTCCCCAAGGCCCAGACCTCCCAGTGGGAGCTGCAGCTGCTGTGCCGGCAGCCGGTGGGGAATATCCTAGAGGCGGACACGGCCACCCGTAATTCCCTGAACCGGGCCATGCTGGTCGCCATCCGCGTGCTCACCGGCCTGGGCGCCCGCATGGTTACGGCCATAGAATATCCCAAACGATTCGGGTTCAAAGACGATGACCAGCGCCTGCTGTACTGTTTTCTGCCGAAGCTGCCCTACTCCCCGGGATCGTTTACGGAAGCCCAGCTCCGTTGGATCAACAATCACTACCCGGAGGATTTTGCCCGGGCCTGCCGACAGAAAATCCCGGATGCGGCCGGAGATTGATAAGAGACGGTCGGCGGGCCGTCGGTCGGGCCGCAAGATCCGGCTGCAGGGGGGCCGCTTGGCAGTGCCGGCGACACGGTAACCCATCTTTCATCGTACCATCAAAAACGCATAGCGGTCCATCTTCTGGCTGTAATCCGACCGAACGTTGATGGTAAACCCGAACTGCCGGACCGTGGAATAGACATCCACCCCGAAGCCTTCAGGACTGGGCCGGGATTTCATGGGTTCCCGGCATTCCTCCCGTCGGGCGGCACATTCCTTACACAAACTGCAATTGTCCATGAACAGCACAAATGCCCGCTCGTATCCGGAAATAAAAACCTCCCGCTCCAGTGCCAACAGTTTGAGGTTTACTTTTTGGGACCACTTGTGGCGGTCTGCCGGTTGAGCGACCCTTTTTTCGAAATGAAAGATAACACCTTCACGGTATTCGCTGAAAAAACGCTCGCACTCGGGGATGGAGGGTACATTGGGGGGACAGGCGGCACAATTTCCATATGCCCGACAGCCAAACATGCATTTCGTCCGCACCCACTGGGCGACACATATTTTCCGTGGGTCGATCCAGCGGTAATCGGTGTATCCATTGCGACGGAATACCGCATCCAGCGGTTCCTTGTTTTCCGGTTTTATCTCCATCTGGTTCTCTCCTGTCGCACCTTGTTAATAATGCAATACTATCAGTGAAACCATCCCGTTTCAATATTGAAAATCGGGAATTGAAACATGCGGCCCCGGTTTTCCTTTTTTGACAACTGCCGCGAATATCGATAAAGTGACGGTACTGGAATTTTTGGATATACACCAATGGTAAATTGAAGCCCTCTCGGCTTATTAAAAATCATCATCAACGACAGGTCACCAATCATGCCGGCTAAACCCACCTACAAACAATTGGTACAGCAGTTAGAAACGCTTGCAGAAAATGAAAAAAAATACCGACACCTGTTCGAAACGGCCATGGTCGGCATTTTTCGACTCCGCATTGGAGACAATAAATTACTGGCCGCCAACCAAACACTGGCCACAATGCTGGGATACGATTCGGTTGACGAATTCATTGAAAAAACCGCTGTTTCTGAACAGTACCG
>CAZKYZ010000001.1:0-30231 GCA_964557055.1 uncultured Desulfobacterales bacterium | reverse complement strand
ATACGAGGTCCATCATGGCGTGCGCATTATGGATTCTGCCATTGTTGCCGCGGCTACCCTTTCCAACCGCTACATTTCGGACCGCTTTCTCCCGGACAAAGCCATTGATCTGATCGACGAAAGTGCTTCCAAACTGCGCATCGAGATCGACAGTATGCCTTCGGAAATCGATGAAATTCAGCGAAAGATAACGCAGGCCGAAATTGAGCGGGAAGCCCTGAAAAAAGAATCCGACACCTCTTCCAAAAACCGGCTCGCCCGCCTGGAGAGGGCCCTCCAGGAAATGAAAGCGGAAATCAGCGGAATGAAGGTTCATTGGCAGCACGAAAAAGAACTGATTCTGGTTCTCCAAAAAACAAAAGAAGAAATGGAACAACTGGGCATCGAGGAACAGAAGGCCCAGCGTGAAGGAGATCTTTCCCGGGTGGCTGAAATCCGTTACGGCCGGACGGCGGCGTTGAAAAAACGCATTGAAGATGCCAACCAGCAGCTGTCGGAACTGCAGGAGGATCGAAAAATGCTCAAGGAAGAGGTCGACGACCAGGACATTGCCGCTGTTGTATCCATGTGGACCGGCATACCGGTAAGCAAAATGCTGGAAGGGGAACGGGAAAAGCTGGTCGGCATGGAAAATCACATCGGTCAGCGCGTCATCGGCCAAAAAGAAGCCGTATCGGCCGTATCCAACGCCGTACGCCGCGCCCGTTCCGGGCTGCAGGATCCGGACCGCCCCATCGGGTCCTTTATTTTCATGGGTCCTACCGGAGTTGGTAAAACAGAGTTGGCAAAAGCCCTTGCCGAATTCCTGTTTGACGACGAACAGGCAATAGTCCGCATCGATATGTCCGAATATATGGAAAAACACGCCGTATCCCGGATGATCGGAGCACCTCCCGGCTATGTTGGCTATGACGAAGGCGGCTACCTTACCGAAGCTGTCCGCCGCAAACCCTATTCGGTGGTACTTTTTGATGAGATTGAAAAAGCCCACCCTGAGGTGTTCAATGTTCTGCTCCAGATTTTGGATGACGGGCGCATGACGGACGGGCACGGTCGTACGGTCGATTTTAAAAACACCCTCATTATCATGACTTCCAATGTGGGGAGTCAGTTCATTCTTGATGCCCCGGAAACAGGTCGGAAAGAAATGGAAAAACGGGTTTTTGCGGCGCTGCAGGTCGCCTTCAAACCGGAATTTTTAAACCGGATCGACGAAACGATTATCTTTCACAATTTGACGCCCGATCAGATCATCGAGATCGTAGCCATTCAGGTTGCCAAATTAAAAAGTCGTTTGGCGGAAAAAGATGTGTATCTTGATCTGACGGAGGAGGCCAAACTTTTTCTAGCGGAAAAAGGATACGATCCGGTCTACGGAGCCCGCCCCCTGAAGCGGGCGATCCAGCAACATCTCGAAAACGCTTTGGCCATGAAGATGCTACGTGGTGAAATCCCTGAAAAATCAAAAATAAACGTTATTGTTGAAAACGGTGCCCTGCATTTTGCAGGGGGTCCGGCGTAGCGCACTTTTCATCCGGGGAAGTGAGAAAATCGTTGTAATCTCTGCCAACCGGCCTTATGATCAGCATTTGTCCCTGAAAGGTCCTCGGTGTGGGCGGCAGGCTTCGGTTTGCGAAATTCGGGAATGACCAGCAACCACTCAAGGCAGTAATTTTATGGCGCGCACCCCATCACGACGTCTGCGAAACTTCTATTCCGTTTTTGCCGGTGACGACCAGGTGTTGATCGTCATTAACGCAGACCCGGACGCCATTGCCAGCGCCATGGCTGTCAAACGACTTCTCTGGAGAAAGATTGGCGGTGTAACGATTTCCAACATCAACACCATAGAACGCACGGACAACATTGCCATGATCCGGCTGCTCCATGTGAACATAACCCACATAGACAAACTCGATCTGTCCCGATTCAACCGCTTTGTTATTGTGGACTCCCAACCGTCACACAGTGAACATTTTATGCGCTTCAAACCGGATGTTATCATTGACCACCATCCGGAAACCGGGTGCACCGCTGCCTACCAGGATATTCGGCCGAAATATGGGGCCAATTCCAGCATCATGACGGAATACCTGAGGGACGCCAAAATCAAACCCTCCGGAAAATTGGCTACCGGGCTGTTTCTGGGCATAAAAACCGACACCAGCAATTTTGAGCGCAAAACCCTTATCGAAGATGTAAATGCATTTCAGTTCTTGTTTCGACATGCCAACACACATCTGGCACGCCGCATCGAACAGGCAGAATTTCATACAAGTTTTCTGAAATATTTTCAAAAGGCGCTCGCAACAAAACGCGTCCGCAAGGCAAAAATATTCTCTCACCTGGGGCCGGTGTCAAGTCCCGATGTTCTCGTTTTAATTGCCGATTTTTTTATGAAAGTGAATGAAGTCAACTGGAGCATCGTTTCCGGGGTCCACAACAACCACCTGATTGTCATCTTCCGCAATGACGGCCTCCGGCTGCATGCTGGAACAGTTGCCAAACGCAGCTTTTCCAAAATCGGCTCCGCCGGCGGCCATAAAAATATGGCCCGTGCGGAAATTGAACTGAGCACCTTGAAGAACATCGTGGACTATCAGGATGAAAAAAAAATGCTCAACTGGCTAATTTACCAGGTGCAGAAGCGTTCTGCGAACAGCTAAAAGGAAAAAAGCAGGATCGCCTTTTGAGCCTTTCCCAAGCTTATCATGTCCCGAAATAAACGGATATCACAATGATGGAGATCACCATTCTGGGATCCGGTACCTGCGTACCCTCTCTGAAACGAAGCTCCTGTTCCATTCTCCTGGAATCGAATGGTGATTGCCTTCTGTTCGACTGCGGTGCCGGAACCATCCGCAGGCTCCTGGAAGCCGGGAAAACCCTGCAAGACATTACCCACATTTTCCTGTCGCATTTTCACCCGGACCATTCCGCCGAACTGGTTTCCATCCTTTTTTCAACCAAATACCCCCAGGGAACACAACGGACCCACCCGTTGCGGATCGTGGCTGGAGCCGGACTGCAACGGCTGTACAACGGTCTGAAAATGGCATATGGCAACTGGATCGTTCTGGCGGACGGTCTGCTTGAGTTGGTGGAAATTGACCCGGCAATCATTTCGTTCCTGGCGATCAACGATCTCATTGTCCGCTGGGGACCGGTCAGCCACAATCCGGAAAGTCTGGCTTTCCGGGTCTCCGACGGACAGCATTCCATGGTTTACTCCGGAGATACCGATGACAGCCCGGATCTGGTGGCATTGGCCCACCAGGCGGATGTATTGATCTGTGAATCGGCTTTTCCGGATGAACAGAAAACCCCGGGGCATTTATGTCCCTCGGCGGCCGGCCGGATTGCCCGGCAGGCCCAGGTCGGGAAACTGGTGCTAACCCATTTATACCCTGCTTGTGACGGTATTGACTTGATACAGCAGTGCCGCAAATTCTGGAGTGGCCCGTTGGAGATTGCCACGGACCTTTTGCCCGTTAGGCTGTGATAAAATGAAATATTATCCTGTTTGCCTCGATATTACCAACCGTCAATGCCTCGTCGTGGGCGGGGGTAGGGTAGGTTCCCGAAAAGTAAAAACCCTCCTGGAGTGTGGTGCCCGGGTTACCGTTATCAGCCCCGCGGCGTCTGCGTATATCCGCGAAAAGGCTGCGGAAGGCTTGATTACCTATCATGTCCGGGAATACCGTTACGGCGACCTGCAGAACATGTTTCTTGTCATCGGAGCCACCAGTGATGAAACCCTGAATTTTGAAATCCATCAGGAAGCTGAACAAAACGGAAAACTCTGCAACATCGCCGATCGTCCCAAGGCCTGCAATTTTATTCTTCCATCCATCGTGGCGCGCGGCGATCTGCTGATTGCCATATCCACGTGCGGGAAGAGTCCGGCCTTTGCCAAAATGCTCCGCAAGCAGCTGGAAACGGAATTCGGTCCCGAATATGCCGATTTTCTAAAACTGATGGGGTCCATCCGCAAACAGCTTCTACTGGAATCCCATGAACCGGAAGAACATAAACCACTGTTTGAAGAGTTGATCGATAATGGCCTTCTAAAGAAGATTGCAGCCGGTCAAAAGGATGAAATTGACAGGCTTCTGTCCAAAACGCTCGGGGTCGGTTACCGATACGACGCCCTGATGAAAATGGAGTAGCCATGGATTATTTGATTGCCGTTACGATACTGTTTTACATGGCCAGTACCGCGACCTATCTGCTGTTTTTGTTTTTACAGAAAAACCACTTTTTTCTGGCTGGAAAATTGTTCATGGCCACCGGGTTTTTGCTGAATTTCTCCGCCATAGGATACCTTTTTTTGCAATCGGGCTACATTCCGGCCCGCAATCTGCACCAGACCCTCCTCTTTTCCGCGTGTGCCCTTTCCGGTGCTTTCCTGGTCTTTCAGTTCCGCTTCCGGCTCAAAATCCTGGGCATATACGTGGCCCCCCTGGCAGCAGCTATTGTTACCGTTGCCAGCTTTCTGCCCAAAGAAACGGGCCAATACAACGCATTGTTCAAAAGCTTCTGGATGGTTGTCCATCTGGCCACTGTTTTCTGCAGCTACGCCGCTTTCACACTGGCTTGCGGAATCGGCATTTTGTACCTAATGCAGGAAAAATCGATCAAATTCAAGCACCACGGCTTTTTTTACAAGCGGCTGCCGTCTCTTGATCTTTTGGATTCCGCCGGTTATGCCTGCATTATCGCCGGATTTACACTGCTTTCCATGGGGCTGGCAAGCGGTTTTATCTTTGCTAAAACAGTCTGGGGCCGATTTTTCAGCTGGGATCCCAAGGAAGTCTGGTCCTGCGTCGTCTGGCTGGTATATGCCGCTATCATACACGGGAGGATGGCTGTCGGATGGCGGGGTCGCAAGGCAGCCATTATGGCAATTATCGGATTTGCGCTGCTGCTGTTCACTTTTTTTGGGGTTAATTTTCTATTAGAAGGACATCATGGTGGATTTACCCGCTGATAGGCCCCCGCTTTCCAAGCAATTGGAAATTCTGCTCATCGGACTGAATCACAAAACAGCCCCGGTTGAATTGCGGGAATGCCTTGCCTTTTCCGAAGATGATACCCGAAAGGCCCTGGCAAAGCTGCGCTTGAATCCAGCCATCAGTGAAGCGGTATTAATTTCCACCTGCAACCGCGTGGAACTTTTATTGGCAGCGGAAGAGGATGCCGGTGCCGCAGAGGCCGCCCGAAAGTTTCTGGCCGAATTTAAAGAGGTGCGCACTTCCAGACTTGACGAAGCCCTATATGTACACCGCGGGAACGATGCCGTCCGACACCTTTTTAAGGTAGCCTCCAGCCTTGACTCCATGATGGTGGGTGAGCCTCAGATCCTCGGACAGATCAAATCGGCATACCACACGGCCACCATAGCCAAATCATCCGGAGTGATTCTCAACCGTCTTTTTCACAAGGCCTTTTTTGTGGCCAAGCGCGTCCGCACGGAAACCGGGATCGGCGATCACGCAGTATCGATCAGTTATGCGGCCATTGAATTGGCTAAAAAAATTTTTGGGTCCATTGAAGGCAAAAAGGTTCTCCTGGTAGGCGCGGGTGAAATGGCCGAGCTGGCTGTGGAGCATTTAATTCGCAATCGTGTTTCCGCTATCAAGGTAGCCAATCGAACCCTGCAGCGGGGAATAGACTTAGCCCAACGTTTTAACGGCCAGGTGATTCATTTTGACGAGCTTGAAGATGCCATCGTGGACGCGGATATCATAATCAGTTCCACGGGATCACCGGAGTTTGTCATTCGAAGGCAAGCGGTTAAAAACGCCATGCGAAAACGAAAAAACCGGCCCGCATTCTTCATCGATATCGCCGTACCAAGGGACATTGATCCAGGCATCAACCGATTGAGCAATGCCTATGTCTACGATATCGACGATCTCAAGGGGGTGGTTGAAGAAAATATGGAAGACCGCAACCGGGAATCCATCAGAGCCGGCCGGATCGTCGAGGAATCTGTACTCCGCTTTAATCAATGGTATATCAGTCTATCCGTGGTGCCCACCATTAAGGCCATCCGGAAAAAAATGTTCGCCATTACCGATCAGGAGTTCGACAAATCAACGGCTTCTTTGGACCTGACCGACCCGGAAAAAGAAATTCTCCACAGAATGATGGATTCCATTGTAAATAAATTCATGCACGACCCGACCCTGTTTTTAAAAAAGGAGGGGTGCCGCGGGGACAAATCGATCTACCTTGATGTCGCCCGTAAACTATTTAATATAGACGAGGTGGATTTTGAATAAAACAGCTTTTCTGTTCCCCGGCCAAGGGTCCCAGCACGTTGGCATGGGACAGGATTTGTTTGAAAAATTTACAGAAGTGCAGGACATCTTTCATCTCGGTTCGGGAATATCCGGGCTGGACCTGGCATCACTATGCTTTGACGGCCCCATATCCGAACTGACCCGCACCGTCAATCTTCAGCCGGTCATCACAGCTGTCAACCTCGCGATCTTTTTTCTGTTGAAAAAGCAGGGGATTCTACCCGATTTCTGTGCCGGTCACAGCCTGGGTGAATACAGTGCCCTTTGTGCCGCCGGGTTTATTTCCACCGAAGACACTTTTCGTCTCGTCTGTCTGCGGGGCAGACTGATGGATCGCGAAGCCTGCCGAACCACGGGTAAAATGGTAGCCGTTATCGGGCTTCCCATTGACAAGGTGCGAACAGGAATTGCTGCGGTTTCCGCACCTGGTGCTCTTTCGGTGGCCAATCACAATGCCGAGCGTCAAATCGTAATCACAGGTGAAACAAAACCGGTAGATGAAGCTGCCGCGATTTTGAAAGATTCAGGAGCAAAAGCAATACCTCTGAAAGTGAGCGGTGCCTGGCACAGTCAACTGATGAAGGCGGCGGCAGAGGAATTTGCACAGGTTTTGGATACCATCACCTTTCATCCGCCGACGTGCCCGGTTGTTCTGAACGTAACCGCGCAAACAGCCAATGACCCGCAAGCAGTTAAAACGGTCGTGGCCGCCCAGCTCTGCAGCCCGGTACGCTGGTATGAATCCATGACCACACTAATCGAATACGGAACCGTAACAATGGTTGAAACCGGCCCTGGAAACGTACTCACCGGGCTGGCCAGAAAAATCATCCCCGCCGATGATGCCTGCTCACTGCTCAATGCCGGCAATACCGGGCAGATCGCACATGTCGCCCAAATACTTGGTTGACACTTTTTTCTTTACAAAACAGACTCTGGGTGGTACCCTACTTTCTTTCATAAAAAAGGCTATGAGGGATAAAAAGAAGGTTTTGATATGAAAAAGGAAGATATTGAGTACTTCAGAAATTTTCTGACAGACCGCCTCGAAGAATTGTTGAATCAGGCTGGTGACACCGTATCCGGCATGACGGCTCAGAAAGAGTCCTTTCCAGACCCTACCGACAGGGCCTCTCTGGAATCAGACCGCAACTTCATGCTTCGAATACGGGACCGGGAAAGCAAGTTGATCAAAAAAATTAAAAAAGCGCTGTCCAGAATTGAACTCGGAACTTTTGGCATTTGTGAAGCCTGTGGCGAAGAAATCGCTCTGGAAAGAATCAAAGCCCGACCGGTTACAACCCAGTGCATCGACTGTAAAACCAAAGAAGAGGCTTTGGAAAAGGCACTTGGATTATAACCAATCCAACGGAATCGATCTCCATATTCATTCTACTGCATCGGACGGCACGGTTGCGCCATCCGAAATTCTTATCAAGGCCGGGAAGAGCGGTCTCCGGGCCATATCCATCACCGATCACGATACCACGGAAGGATGCCGGGAAGCCCTCCAGCAAGGAATTCCAACGGATCTCCTGTTTTTGAGTGGTGTTGAAATCAGCACGAATCCACCACCATCATACCCGGGATCCGGCAGTTTTCATGTTTTGGGTTATGCTCTCGACCTTGATGATCGCGTGCTGAATCAGATGCTGGGCCACCTCCAGGACTCCCGGAAAAACCGTAATCCAACCATTATCAATCGCCTTTCCGAGTTGGGTGTTGCCATCAGCCTGGCGGAAGTCAGAGCGATATCCGGCCGGGGCCAGATCGGAAGACCGCACATCGCCAAGGCACTGCTGAAAAAACAGATCGTGCCCTCCATTGACAGCGCCTTTGACCGTTATCTTGGTTACGGTAAACCGGCTTATGTGGACAAGGCCCGAGTCGACTTTCCGGAAGCCGTCAGAACAATCCACAACGCAGGTGGTATTGCAATATTGGCGCACCCGGGTCTGTTGACACCGCCTGAGGGGTACCTGTTCGAGACTTTTCTGGATGAGCTGGTCGCCATGGGCATCGACGGCCTGGAAGCCTATTATCCAGAACATGGAGAAAAACAAACCCGGTATTACGTCGACCTGGCCAGAAAAAAGGGACTGCTGGTAACCGGTGGAACCGATTTCCATGGTTCCATGAAGCCTGAAATACATATGGGCACAGGCACCGGGCATTTTCACGTACCACTGTCGGTGTTTCACTCCCTGATTCTTCGGAAAACATGACACATCTCAACCAAATAGCGAAGTTGGAAAATCGCCTCAAACACCGGTTTGCCAACCCAAACTACCTGGCGGAAGCACTGTGCCATCGCTCCTATTTGAACGAACAACCGGACAGTCGCTTGCGGGATAATGAACGGCTTGAATTCCTTGGCGATGCCGTCATAAACCTGATAATTGCGCACATTCTCATGAACAAAAACCCTCAGATGAACGAGGGGGAGCTCTCTCAAACGCGCGCCAATCTGGTCAATGAATATCTCCTGGCAGAGCTCGCCAGGGACATCCATTTGGGAGCATATCTCCTTCTCGGCAAAGGCGAAATTAGTTCCAACGGCCAGGATAAAAATTCTATTTTGGCAGATGCCTTTGAGGCGGTCCTAGGAGCGGTTTATCTGGATGGCGGTTTTGAAGCCGCCTTTCACCTTCTCAACCATCACTTTCCGTTTATGATAAAAGCCGCCGAACAGGCTGTTGAAATGCAGGATTTTAAAAGCCGGCTCCAGGAAATGGTTCAACTTACCGGGAAATCACCGCCAACCTACCGGGTTGTTGAAACCTCCGGCCCGGATCACGACAAAACCTTCACTGTTCGGGTGGAAACCAGCGGAATTACCACAAAAGGTTCCGGAAAAAGCAAGAAGCTGGCCGAGCAGGATGCCGCCGGCAAGGCGCTCATTCAGTTAGCGTCAGAAACCTCCCCATAGATGATGTAAGCCTTTTACGGACAGCGGTTTGGAAATACACATCATGGAACGATCTGCCCTTAATACGTCTTACGGCCCGTCTCACAAATCTTTCATTGTCCCTGTTTTTATTCCTCACTCCGGCTGCCCGCACCGTTGCGTTTTCTGCAACCAGGAAAAAATTACCGCGGCTAAACCAATGGTTCGGCCTGACCCGGCTGACATTCGGCAGCAGATTGACCGGTTTCTGAAATTCCGCAAAAACCCGCGGCAGCGAACCCAAATATCCTTTTACGGTGGAAATTTCTTGGGTCTATGCAAAAAAGACCTGCTGGCCATGTTGGCGGTTGCCAACACTTTTGTACGATCCGGGGCCGCCGCAGGTATCCGCTTTTCGACCAGGCCGGATACCATCCGTCCGGAAACTCTTGCTTTGATTCGTGATTATCCTGTCGAAACGGTGGAAATTGGTGTTCAATCTATGGACGATGCTGTTTTGCGAAAATCACGCCGGGGGCATGGTGCGCACCATTCCACGGCGGCTGTGCGTCTTCTGCAGGCCAACGGATTTGAAACCGGAGCGCAGATGATGATCGGCTTGCCGGGGGAAACCCGGCCTTCTGCGGTAGGCAGTGCAAAGCAGATTGCTGCATTACATCCCGATTTCGTGCGTATCTATCCAACGGTGGTCATGGCCGAAAGCGTACTGGAAAAATGGTTTAAAAGCGGTCGATATCGACCGCTTTCGTTAGAAGAAGCCGTAACAACGGCAAAACTGGTCCTGCAAATCTTTGACCGTGCCGCCATACCGGTTGTGCGAATGGGTCTTCAGGCTACACCGGATCTTTGTAAAAACGGCAATATGGTCGCCGGTCCCTGGCACCCGTCTTTTGGACAACTGGTCCAGTCGGCAGGCTATCTCGATCGGGCCTGCACAAAACTGTCCACCTTCTCAGGCTGCCGGGGTAAAACGGCCGTCATTCGGCTGCACCCCAAAACCCAATCCGCCTTTCGCGGGTTAAAAAATGCCAACATCCGCGCTTTGAAAGAGCGCTTCGGGCTATCTTCCATCCATATTCGTGAAGATGCCGCCATCGCTCGAAAATCACTTGACGTGTCTGTTGACGAATCTGGTTCAGCCACACCCTAAAGGAACAACAACATGCGCCTGCGTGTCATTCTGATGGTACTGTCCCTGCTGGCCTTTCTTTCCGCCTCAACCGGCGGATACCTGTATTACGCATCTCTGAAAGAAGCCGCTCTCAAAGAGGCGGAACGCCAGTCCATCAGCCGCGTCGATTCCATCAAGAAGAACCTTTCCAGTTTTCTTTCAGAAAACATTAAACCGGTTCGAATATTAGCTGGAAACCAAGCGTTAGCGGAGGCCCTTCAAACCCCTGGGCCCGATTCTCTTGCCGGTGCCAATCGCGTCCTCGATTATTACCGGGATGCCCTCAATGTGGCCGTATGCTACCTGATGAAGGCAGACGGAACCACCATTGCGACATCCAACCGAACAGACCCGGATAGTTTCGTGGGGAACAATTTTTCGTTCAGGCCGTATTTCCAGCAGGCCATCTCCGGGCATCCGTCCACCTACCTGGCTCTTGGAGCGGCATCTTACAAAAGAGGCGCCTACTACAGCTGCCCGGTCTATGGCCGGTCCGGCAAAAAACCGATTGGTGTAGCGGTAATAAAGGCTTCCATTGAACAGATCGAAAAAGAGCTAGCCCTTTCGGAAGAGGAGTATGTATTTGTTACCGATCCACGCGGCATTATTTTTATCACCAATAAAAGTGACTGGCTCTACTATTTCCTCTGGAAAGTAGAAGCACAAAAAATCAACCAAATTGCGCTTTCCCGGCAATTTGGCACCGGCGTCGGAATCTGGACGGGAATGGAACAGAGGGGTGCCCATCATGCCGTCGACCCATCCGGCAACCAATACCTTATGCAGCAGGCATCACTGGACCGTTATCCGGGTTGGAAAATTGTCCGGTTGCGGAGCATGAAAGCCATTTCGCGATCTGTCTCCGATCCCCTTTTTCGGGTTGCCGGCGCGGTTATTCTGTCGCTTTGTGTACTGGTCGGTTTTTCCGTCTTTATCCTGTATCGAATGGCCAGCCAGGAAATCCGACGCCGCAAAACCATCCAGGCCGCCCTGCAGGAAAGCGAAGAGCGTTATCGTTATCTATACCAGAAAACCCCGGCGTTTCTTCATTCCATCGACAAAGAAGGCCGCCTGGTAAACGCCAGTGATCACTGGGTCGAAAAACTCGGTTATGGCTCCCGAAAATCGGTACTCGGCCGCAAGCTGACCGAATTTTTTACGGAAGCTTCCCGACAATATGCGGAAGATATCGTGTTTCCTGCATTTTTTAAAACCGGCCAATGCAAAGATGTCCCCTATCAATATGTTTGCAAAAACGGCGAAGTTATCGATATTCTGCTGTCCGCTATTTCGATCCAGGACAACCATCCCGACAGCATGCGCTCACTGGCAGTCTCTATAGACGTCACCGAACGAAACCGGGCGGTAGCCGCCTTGCAGGAAGCCAAAGAAGCCCTGAGCCGACACTCCAAAGAACTGGAACGCCAGGTAAACAGTCGAACACGGGAAATCACTAGTATTCTGAAATATACACCGGACGTCGTTTCCATCAAAGATACCAAAGGTCGGTACATTTTGATCAATGCCCGTTTTGAAAATCTCATCGGGCTTGTCAATGCGGAGGTCCAGGGAAAAACGGATTATGATATTTTCCCGGCCAGGATCGCCGACCAGTTTAAAGAAAACGACCAGAAAGTGATTCAAAACGGCGTTCCATTGCAGGTCGAAGAGGTTATGCCGCACAGGGACGGTATTGAGCACACCTATCTTTCTGTCAAGTTCCCGATTTACGATGAGCTTGGAACGACAAATGCCATATGTGAAATATCCACCGACATTACCGAACTGAAAAAAACCCAAATCCAGTTGCGCCGATTATCCGCGGGGATCATGAACAGCCAGGAAAAAGAACGGTCCGCCATTGCCAGAGAACTTCACGATGAGCTTGGCCAGGTTTTAACGGCCTTGCGGATGGATTCTGTCTGGCTCATTGAACGGATCCGCACCATCGACGAGAAAGCAGCAGAACGCGCCTTGACAATGCGCAATCTCATCGATAAAACAATTAAGGATGTCCGAAGCATGGCCTTTCGGCTGCGCCCCGGCGTACTCGACGACCTGGGGCTGGTGGAAGCCCTTGAGTTGTATACCACTGACTTCGAGAAAAGAACCGGCATCACCTGTGTTTTCGAGCACCGGGACATTCCGGCTGTCGGCGATACGGTCGCGACGGCAGCTTACCGAATCACGCAAGAAGCACTGACAAATGTCGTCCGCCATGCAGAGGCCGGGTACACAGAGGTCGGATTGTTCTTGGAAAACCGATTCCTGCGGCTAACGGTCAGGGATGACGGCAAAGGGTTCGACCCGGAGAGCGCCGAACCGACAGACGGGCTCGGATTGGCAGGTATGCGGGAACGCGCCGGTCTGGCGGCGGGATCGCTTTTAGTGGAATCCCGCCAGGGGGCCGGCACGTCCGTGATCTTCCGGGTTTCTATTCAAAATATATATCCAGGTTGATATGATTCAGGTGTTACTTGCGGATGACCACAGCATTGTCAGGGCCGGCTTGTGCCGCATTGTAGAAGAGGCCGAAGACATGACTGTCGTGGGGGAAGCGGATAACGGCAGGGATGCCATCCGCCTGGCCGAAAAACTCCGTCCGGATGTCGCGGTCATCGATATTTCCATGCCTGCCCTGGATGGGCTGGAGGTGGTATCCCAACTGAAGACCCGTCTTCCCGAACTGCCTGTTCTGATGCTTACCATGCACGAAGAGGCCCAGTATGTGGTTAGAGCCATTGAGGCCGGAGCCATGGGGTATTTAACCAAGCAATCCGCTCCGGAACAGCTGGAGGAAGCCATTCGTAAGATCTATAGCGGCCATCGATATCTTACCGACGAAGCAGCCGATGCCCTGGCGTTGCGCATCGCCAAAGGGGGTCATCAACAATCGCCGCTGGACTCCCTGTCGACCCGGGAACTCCAGGTTCTGCGGCAACTGGCACTGGGAAGCACCAACCGGGAAATTGCCGAAACCTATCACATCAGCATCAAAACCGTTGATACGTACCGGTTTCGGCTATTGAAAAAGCTGGACTTGCGCAACAATGCGGATCTTTCCAGATTTGCTATTCAAAACAAACTGATCGATGTGTCATCCTGAAAAAGATATTTTTCGATCCCGGACCGTTGTAAGAAGTTTTCTGACAACAGAATCAGAAATCGCCCAATTGAACTTGTTGCTCTCCCCTGATAATCATTACAAAATCATAGGATGTCATCTGTGTTAACCGGCAATACCTGTTCCGTCTGTGCTTTTGTAATATCTTATCGACGGTTATCCGGGAAAAGCCAAAACGCAACAAGGGGAGGAACTCATGTATAAATTCAAAAAAATGTTAACCATTATCAGTGCCGTTTCCCTGGCCGCTGCCGGCTTCGCCGGAACAGCTGTCGCCCAAGAGAGAATTGTTTTCGGCGGCGGGCCCGCCGGTGGTACCTTTCAAGTAGTCGCCAATGCCATTCAGACCTACAAACCGGTGAAAGCCATCGAAGGGTTTTCTGTAAAAGCACAATCTTCAGCCGGCTCCACTGAGAATTTGAGAAAAGTTGACGCCAATAAATCCCAGTTCGGTGTCGTATACTCAGGAGAGGTTTGGCAAGGCCGAAACGGAATGCTGAGCAACGATACGACAAAATACGAAAATGTACTCGCGGTTGCTTACCTTTACGGCGCACCGGCCCAACTGGTGGTTCGGGCGGATTCCGGTATTAAGAGCGCCAGCGAACTGGTCGGTAAAAAAGTGGGCGTCGGCAACGCCGGCTCCGGGGCATTCGCCAACTGCGAACTCTTTTTTAAACACCTGGGCATTTGGGACAAGATTGAACGTAACGCCATGGGTTACAACGACGCCGCCGCCGCTTTCGGCAACAATCAGCTGGATGCCTTCTGGCTGTTTACGGCCTTTCCATCCGGTGCCGTTATTATGGCGGCCCAGACCAACGACATTGCCCTGATCGCTTTGGGCGCAGATGCCGAAACCTCCGGTTATTACAAAAAATACGCATACTTCTCTGAACTGACTATCCCGGCCGGGACCTACAAGGGCGTAGACAACGACACCCCTTCTTTCCAGGATTCCGCCCTGTGGGTCGCCAGCAAAGAAGTGTCTGAAGATGTTGTCTACAAGGTGCTCTCTCTGATTTACACCGACGAGGGCCTGGCCCACATGGTCAGCCAGAAAAAAACTTTTCAGGAAATGAGCGTTAAAAGCGGTATCAAGGGTATTGTTACCCCGCTTCATCCCGGAGCTGAAAAGTTCTGGAAAGAAAAAGGTATCATGTAACAAAAATCATGCCGTTTAAATACTTACCGGCTGTTGGAAAAACCAGCAGGCAGGGGATGCTTTCCTGCCTGCTGGTGCCGGGTCCCGAAAAGAAGAAATCAGGAAAAACCACTGCCCGTTTCCTGATTTCCTGTTTTCGTGATACGATATCCCAATAAACGTTAGACCGACACACCTACCAAGGCAGGCAAAGTATGTACGACAAATTAAAACCGTTTGAAAAAATAATTTTTGACGTCTTATCGGTCTTCCTGGTCGTCTTTTATTCCTATTCCGCGGTGATAACGCCGGCTGCCACCCAGTATCACCGGGGGATTTACGTCATCATCACGTATGTGCTGGTATTCCTGCTCTATCAATCCAAGTCTAAAGTCATGCGGGTGGTTGATTATATCCTGATTGTTTTGTCGATCATCTCCATCAGCTATTGGATTGTTAATTTTGAGGTAATCAGTTACCGTACCGGTGCGGAAACTCCGCTGGATATGGGCATCGCCATCATCGGGGTGCTCATCGGCGTCGAGCTGGCCAGGCGGGTGGTAGGCAACATCTTTGTGGTAATCGGCGCCATTATGCTGCTGTACGGGGTTTACGGCGATCTGGCCCCGTTCATCATTTCCCACGCAGGGGAATCCTTTCCCGAACTGTGCACCACTATTTTCTACAAAAGCGACGGCGTCTTCGGCATCATGGCCAACGTGCTGGCCACCTACGTTCTGCTGTTTGTTCTGTTCGGTGCTTTCCTGGAAAAATGCGGCGCCCAGAAGTTTTTCATTGACTGGCCCCTGGCGGCCGTCGGGCACAAGATCGGCGGGCCGGGAAAGGTTGCGGTTATCGCCAGCGGTCTTTTCGGGTCCATTTCCGGGAGTGCCATTGCCAACACTGTTTCCACCGGTTCATTTACCATCCCGATGATGAAAAAAGCCGGTTTTAAACCCCACATCGCCGGCGCTATTGAACCGGCGGCATCCATCGGCGGCATGTTCATGCCGCCCATCATGGGCGCGGGTGGTTTCATCATGGCGGAACTGACCGGAGTACCTTATTCCCAGATCATGAAGATCGCCATTTTCCCGGCACTCATGTATTTCTTTTCGGTTTTCATCATGGTGCATTACGAAGCCAAAAAAGACAACATTGTCGGCGAAAAATCCCCCTATTCCTCCTGGGAAATCTTGAGAAAAGAATGGTTTTACATTCTTCCATTAGTTGTCATCACCATTTTTATGCTTTATGGGTATTCCCCGGCTTACTCCGCTATCCTGGGAACCGTAACCTGTATTGCCATCTCCTGGGTTCGCAAGGATACGCGGATCGGCTGGCGGGAATTCCTCGAAGCTTCCCGAAATGGAACCGAAAACAGCCTTAAAATTGGTGCCACGGTCGGCATTATCGGGATAATCATCGGCGTCCTCACCTTCAGCGGACTGGTGCTGACCTTTGCCGATATCGTCATTGAACTGGCCAGCGGGTCACTGGTACTAACCATTTTTTATATCGCCCTGGCCTCCCTTGTCCTTGGCATGGGAGTCCCCGTGACGGCCGCCTACCTGATCACGGCGGTTGTCGCGGTGCCGGCTTTGACCCACCTGGGCGTCAATCCCATCGCCGCCCACATGATCGTTTACTGGCTGTCGCAGGACTCCAATATTACCCCGCCGGTCTGTATTGCAGCGTTCGCAGGAGCAACCATTGCAAAGGCCAACATGTGGAGAACAGCCTTTGCCGCCTTTAAATTCGCCAAATTTTTATATCTGGGCCCGTTTCTCTTCGGCTATGTCCCCGGCTTCTCCCTGCAGGGGGATACCTGGGATATCGTCAAAGCGATGGTGCTTATCACTATCGGAACCTATCTTTACGCATATGTATTCAGCGGCATTTGGATATATAGCCTTCGGAATAAAATTAAAAGAACACCTGCCGCCTAAGCATGTCTACCGGTGCGACAAGCAATGGAGGATAGCTTTGTGCGGTTATCTCCTCCATTGTTTTGAAAGCTTGTGCTTGCCTGTATACACCCACGATAGTGAACCTGGTTTCCGCTTGTGTTGATTCTTGGGAAATATGGGTGGGGATTGGGCTACATTTCCATTTTGAAAAAGGATTCCGAATCGGAGACAACCCCGGGACGAGGCGTGTGTTTTGTGGGTGCGGTACCTTCCTTGAAACATTCGAAAATCGTTTCTTCCGATTCAGGTGCCGCCAAAAGACCCGTTTTGGCATCTATTTTTGAAAAGACCACTCCCTCCGGAACCTCAAATACGCGGACCTCTTTATCTTTGACAACCTCTTGCATGAACCCCAGCCAGATCGGGATCGCTGCCCGTGCGCCTGTTTCGGACCAACCCAGGGAGGCCTCTTCGTCAAAGCCCACCCATACGCCGGTCACATATTGTGGGGTGTATCCCACAAACCAGGCATCAAAGAGGTTGTTGGTGGTCCCCGTCTTCCCGGCTACCGGCCGCCCCAATGCTTTTACCCGCTGACCGGTTCCGTTTTGCACAACACTTTCCAAAAGACTCGTCATAATGTAAGCGGTGGTCTTATCAATGACCTGGACGGGTTCGGGATGGTTTTCTTCCAATACGCGTCCATCCCGGTCGGTGATCTTGGTAATAAAAATGGGTTCAACCCGATATCCGGCATTGGCGAATATCGAATAGGCCCGGACCATTTCGAGCAGGGAAATGCCGGAAGCTCCCAGCGCCAGGGCAAGATCCGGGTAAAGAGGAGATTCAATCCCCAGTTTGCGGGCGTACTGGATCACATAATCAATGCCAATGTCCCGCATCAGCTTAATGGCCACTACATTTACAGATTTCGCCAGTGCCTTCCGGAGCAGGGTGGGGCCGTAGAATTTTTCGCTGTAGTTTTGCGGTTTCCAGACCAGATTTCGCGAAAAATCCCTATAAACAATGGGTGAATCGATCAGTACCGAAGCCGGGGTGTATCCCTTATCTATGGCGGCGGCATAAATCACCGGCTTAAACGCCGATCCGGGCTGCCTGCGAGATTGAACGGCGCGGTTAAACTGGCTTTGCTGGAAATCCCGCCCCCCAATCATTACCTTTACCAGCCCTGTCTCCACCTCGATACACAACAACGCGGACTGGGCCTCCGGCTCCTGTTCCAGAGCGAGGCCCCACCGATCCGAATCCGCTGGTTTTTCCAACAGCCGCACAAGAATGACATCTCCCACCGAAAGAGCCTTGCTCGGTTTTTGTAAAACCGCCGTATAAAAGGGAACCTCCGGGTTGGGTTTGCGGGCCCAATTCATCTCCTCCAGGGGCAGGATACCGAAACCGGCGCCCATTCTTACCGTCACGTTTTTTTCTTTGTCATCAACGGCAACGACAATCCCCTGCACCTGTTTGCCGATATCCAGTGGTGCGTCCACCTGTTCCTGGGCCTGCTCTTTTGCAAAAACCTCCATTTCCTCCGGCCTCAGCTGTTGAAGGGGCCCCCGGTAGCCCTGACGCTTATCCAGTTCCAGCAATCCTTTGCGAACCTCCCGGCGCGCGGTTTTCTGCATCTCTATGTTGACAGCGGTGTGAATTTGCAAACCCCCCTTATAAAGGGCGTCTTCGCCATACTTTTCTTCGACGTATCTTCGAATCTGCTCCGTGTAGATTGGAACCTCTTCAATGTACCAGTTTTTGCGGGGCTTAATATCGAGCTTGGTGTTAATGGCTTCCGTGGCCTGAATATTGGTAATATATCCCACTGCAACCATCCGGTTCAGCACATAAATCTGCCGCTGCTTTGCTTTTTCCGGAAAGCGGAAAGGGGAATATCGACTGGGCGCCTGGGGAAGACCCGCCAGCATGGCACATTCAGCCAAGTTTAGATCTTTGGCGGATTTTCCGAAATAGTTTTCAGAAGCGGCCTGCACACCGTAAGCCCCATGCCCCAAATAAATCTGATTTAAATACAAAAAGAGTATATTGTCTTTGGTAAAGCGCCTGTCGATCCGGTAGGCCAGGATCGCCTCTTTCACTTTGCGCGTATAGCTCCGTTCCGGGGAAAGGAAAAACGATTTGGTCACTTGCTGGGTAATGGTACTTCCGCCCTGAACAATGGTTCCGGCTTCCAGATTTTTTAAAAAGGCCCGGACGATACTCAGCAGATCAATTCCCTGGTGTTTATAAAACCGGGCATCCTCAGCAGCAATAAACGCCTCTTTGACCATGTTCGGCATCTCTGAAAGAGGTACGATTATCCGTCTTTCTATATAAAATTCACCAATCTTGCGGTTATCGTCTGAATAAACGGTTGTAATGATTGGGGGCCGGTAGTCGTTGAGGGACGAAATTTTGGGCAGATCTTCTATCAGGTAAAAATACCAGGAAAAAAGTCCTGCGCCGGCGGCCACGATAACGATAAAAGAGAGCAGTAACATCAATTTGAGCAATGTGAAAAAAACACTGCGCTTCTTGGATACCTCCCGTTTTTCACGTATTCCTGACGATTTATTAATCTTGCCCATATTCATTACACCTATACGAAGCGTCTATATTTTCAAAAGAGGGAAAGCGCTCCTGTTTTTTAGGGAACGTTTTATCAGATAACCGTCTGTTCCGCAAGCCAATCCTTTAATATTGATCCTTGACGTACCGAAGCAATTCTGGTATGAAAATGAGTTTTTATATCTATTCAGTGTTTTAGGAGCTGTAATCATGATATCACTTGATTTTGAAAAAAGCGGCGGCTTGATACCGGCGATCACACAGGACTATCAGTCCGGCGAAATTTTAATGCTGGGGTTTATCAACCGGGAAGCGTTTGAAAAAACGTTGTCCACCGGGCACGCCACCTATTGGAGCCGGAGTCGTCAGGAGCTCTGGACCAAAGGGCTTACGTCGGGAAACATACAGGTTATACGAGAAATACGTATTGACTGCGATAACGATGCCGTGTTGTACAAAGTAGAGCAGATCGGTGGAGCAGCCTGTCACACCGGTCATCGCAGCTGTTTTTACAAAAAGGTTGAAAACGGAAATATAACGATTACCGGGAAGGCCCTGTTTGACCCGAAGGAGGTGTATAAAAATGAGCGATAAATTAAAACTTGGTATTCCCAAAGGTAGTCTCCAGAATGCAACCATTGCCCTCTTTAAACGCGGTGGCTGGATTATTAATGTAAACGGAAGGAGTTATTTCCCGGAAATCGATGACGAAACCATCGATTGTGCCATCTGTCGGGCCCAGGAGATGTCCCGCTATGTGGAAAGCGGAGCCCTCGATGCCGGGCTGACCGGTAAAGACTGGATCGCGGAAAACAACTCGGATGTTCATGTGGTTACAGATCTCGTTTATTCAAAAGTCAGTTCACGGCCGGCGCGGTGGGTCCTGGCCGTCCCCTTCGACTCTGAATTCCGATGCGTAAAGGACCTGCAGGGCAAAACAATCGCCACCGAGCTGGTGGCGTTTACCAAACAATATTTTCTCGACATGCACATTGATGTTACCGTCGAGTTTTCCTGGGGTGCCACGGAGGCCAAAGTCGTTTCCGGACTTGTCGATGCCATCGTCGAGGTAACGGAAACAGAGAGTACCATCAAGGCACACGGACTAAGAATCATTCACGAGCTGATGCAGACCAATACGCAGTTGATCGCCAACCACAATGTATGGGAAAACCCGGAAAAACGGAAAAATATTGAGAGAATCGCTCTTCTGTTGAAGGGGGCTCTGCTGGGTGAAAAACTGGTGGGCTTGAAAATGAATGTTCCTGAATCAAAGCTCCAAAAAGTGGTTGACCATCTGCCCAGCCTCAACGCCCCGACGATCGCCAAACTGTACAATACCAATTGGCTGTCTGTGGAAACCGTGGTTGGTTCCGACCGGGTCCGTGAACTGATACCCGAATTGCTTCAGTTGGGTGCAGAGGGAATCATCGAATATCCCCTGAACAAGGTCGTTTAAGGAACAATGACCCGATAGGACGGATAGATGATATCAAATCGCGTAAAGGATATTAGCTCCTTCATTGTTATGGATGTACTGGAAAAAGCCCGTGAAATGGAAGCTCGCGGCATAGATATCATCCATTTGGAAGTCGGTGAGCCGGACTTTGACACCCCGGATTGTGTGAAAAAAGCTGCCTGCCTGGCTTTGGACAGCGGCTATACCCATTACACCCACAGCTTGGGCCTGCTGGAACTGCGGGAAGCTGTCTGTGATCATTACCGAACCGCTTACGGTGTATCCGTCGGCGCGGATCGTGTCGTAATCTGCTCGGGAACGTCACCGGCGATTTTCTTGCTGTTTGCCGCCCTGCTCAACAGGGGGGATGAAGTCATCATTTCCGATCCCCACTACGCCTGCTACCCGAATTTCATCAAATTTGTTGAAGGGGTCCCCGTTACGGTCCCTGTCTATGAAGAAGATGGTTTCCAGTACCGTCCGGAAGCAATCGCCGAAAAAATTACGGCCCGTACAAAAGCGATATTCATTAACTCTCCCGCCAACCCCACAGGAAGCCTGTTGTCCGCCGAGCGTATCCGGGCAATTGCCGGATTCCGACCGTTTGTAATCAGTGACGAAATTTATCATGGTCTGGTCTATGAAGGCACGGCGCACTCTATCCTTGAGTTCACGGATAACGCTTTTGTATTGAACGGCTTTTCCAAGCTCTACGCCATGACCGGTATGCGCCTGGGCTACCTGATCGCTCCCCCGGCATTTATTCGTCCAATTCAGAAGCTGCAGCAGAACTTTTTTATTTCTGCCAACGCAATGGTTCAAAAAGCCGGTATTGCCGCCCTGAAAGATACGCAGAAAGACACCCACAGGATGCGGCGAATTTATAATCAGCGTCGCAAATACATGATTACACGCCTGAAAGGTTTGGGGTTTGGCCTTGCTGTTGAACCCACCGGGGCCTTCTATGTGTTTGCCAATGCAAAACATATTTCCCCCGATTCCTACCATCTCGCATTTGATATTTTGGAAAACGCCCGGGTCGGGGTGGCACCGGGTATTGATTTTGGACCCAACGGCGAGGGGTACTTGCGATTTTCTTATGCCAATTCCATGGAAAACATCAGCGAAGGCATGAACCGTCTGGAAACATACCTTTCCAGTAAAACGAAACAGGCGCTCACAAGCGAATTGATATGATCATCAAATCTGCTGAATTTTTAAAAAGTGCTCCCCATCCGGACCACTATCCGGACACAGACCTGCCGGAAGTGGGTTTTGCTGGACGGTCGAACGTTGGCAAGTCCTCGCTGATCAACACCCTGCTAAACCGCAAACGGCTGGTAAAAACCAGTTCAACACCAGGTCGAACTCAGCTTCTCAATTTCTTTTTGGTAAACAATTCTCTGTTCTTTGTCGATTTTCCCGGATATGGATATGCCAAGGTACCTGTTTCCGTAAAAAAAAAGTGGGGGCCCATGATCGAAATGTATCTCATGGAAAGGAATCAGCTGGCAGGTGTTGTCTTGATTTTGGATATGCGCAGGGATCCCGGTCTGGAAGAGACTCGTTTTACGGCCTGGCTGGACCAGTATAAAATCCCATGTATCCTGGTGGCCACCAAAGCCGACAAACTTTCCAGGCAAAAACAAAAGCAGCGCCTTGACAAAATGGCTCTCTTTTTCGAAAATAGAAGCAGAGCAATTATTCCATTCTCAGCAACATCCCGACTGGGCAAAGAAGAACTCTTGTCGGCCGTTGATATGCTGTTGTCCCCCCGAACAGGGGAAGCCTTATGAAACGAGCCCGTACCCCCGAAAAAACACCGGTATTTCATTCCGGATTTGCGGCTATCCTGGGGGCTCCCAATACCGGAAAATCAACTTTCCTGAACCATATCCTTGGGCAAAAAATTTCCATTACGTCTAAAAAACCGCAAACAACCCGGAATCGGATCCTGGGTGTTCTTCACCGGAAATCTTCCCAAATTGTTTTTATGGACACGCCGGGTATTCACCGTTCCAAAAAACCGCTGAATATCCGTATTGTCAATGTCGCCCTTGCTGCTATTGCAGACGTGGATATCATCCTTGTCATTGTTGATGCGGCCAGCCCTGACCCTGATTCAGAAGCCATTATTCTCGAAAGCCTTCGAAACCTGAAAAAACCTGTCCTTCTGGCACTCAACAAAATTGATTTGATCAAAAAAACGGCGCTTCTTCAGCAAATTGCGGCCTGGTCTACGGCCTTCCCTTTCCAGGCAGTGGTTCCCATATCCGCAATCAACGGGCAGCAGATCGAACCGTTGCTTGCAAAAATGGAATCCCTGCTGCCCCCGGGACCGCCGTTTTTTCCGGAAGACAGCATTACCGACGTTAGTCAGCGGTTTTTGGCGGGAGAGATGATCCGCGAAAAAGTCTTCCGTCTCACCGGACAGGAAATCCCCTACTCCGTCGCAGTCACTATTGATCAGTTTCAGGAAAAGCAGGATGGAAAAGTCATTTATATTGCCGCAAGCATTCATGTGGAGCGGGATTCCCAAAAAGGCATCATCATCGGCCGCAACGGTGACAAATTAAAACTGATCGGAGAGTCTGCACGCAAAAGCATCGAACGACTGGTGAGCGCCAGGGTGTTTCTCAAGCTGTTTGTCCGGGTACAGAAAAACTGGAGCGCCGATACACGGGCCTTACGCAAATTCGGTTACTGATGATTCTTTCATTTCATCCATGCTTTGAAGGAGACGGCAACATCAACTGCGCCGGCCGGGAACCGGATCACAATGATCGGGCGGCTATCCGCTCGGCTGATGCCGTCATTTTACCGCAGGGCTGCCGGCCGAGCCTGTACCGAATGGCGGCCGCCAACTGTTCACGCCTTTTCCCGGACTACCGGGTACGCTTCGACTACCCCGGCAAACTCGGGCAAACACGCCTGTTTGCCGAAATGGGAACTCCCCATCCCGAAACTGCCTGCTATCCTTCGGTTGATGACCTTTTGGCCCAAAATGATTACCAAAACCCAAGGCCTCCGTTTCCATTTCCCTTCGTTTTCAAATTTGACTGGGGGGGAGAGGGCGATACCGTCTTCCTGGTATCCGATCGGCAGGCATTCCAGCGCCTCCTGAAAAAAGCCGAGGCTTTCGAAAAGACCGGTCAACGGGGCTTTCTTCTTCAACGATACATCTCACCCGGCAGTCCTTGTCTGCGAGCAGTGGTAATCGGCACCCGATTTTTTTCTTACTGGCGAAATTCGGCATTTCCAGATTCTTTCGGGACAAGCCTGTCAAAAGGCGCCCTCCTGAATCAGGACAACGAGCCGGCCCATCTGGCTGCCGGCACACAGTTTGCTAAAAAGTTTTGCCAAAAATTCAGCGTCAACCTGGCCGGCATGGATTTTCTGTTTCCCCGGAACGCCGCCGGCAATATGGAAACAACGCCCTTGTTCCTCGAAATTAACTGGTTCTTCGGCCGCCGAGGAATCGGCGGCTCTACCCGTTACCTGGAAATACTGGAACAGGAAATCAAACTTTGGCTGCACAGCGGCAACCTTTTGTGACAGGATCGGATATGAAACCGTATGCTTATGACCTGGACGAGGCCGATATCAAACGGGAAAGAAGTCGTGCCCGTGAATTGCGCCGATCGCAATGGTGGAAGCGCCGCTGCGCCCGGGGTGCTTGCCATTACTGCCAGCGACAATACCCGCCCGGCGAATTGACAATGGATCATATTGTACCCATTGCCCGCGGAGGTAAAAGCACCAAAGGAAACCTGGCAGCCTGCTGCAAAGAATGCAACAACAACAAAAAGCAGCTGTTGCCAATGGAGTGGGAATCGTACCTGCAAAACAGCCGGAAACCTGTTTTGTAACCCCAAGAACATTTCATCCCCCCGGGACCCGAACAATTTGTTGACGCAACCCCTGCTTTGCCCTATTATATTACTTTACCAGTAGTCAGAAATAATATATATAACCATCTGTATTTACAATGGTATCACTTATTGGAATCGGATGACCGCAGATTGTCGCGGGTACTTAGCCCAGGATGGTACGGCGGGTGAAATATCCTGGATCGGCGGGCCCCTTTTTACTGATTACCGTCTATAAAAGGAGACAGAATGAGAACCGTAAAATTTCTTTCAATTGTAATTGTTTGTGTTTTGCTTGCAGCAGGATCATCATTGGCAGCAGACAAAAAAATTAAAGCCGGGTTCGTTTACGTCGGCCCGGTGGGCGATTACGGCTGGACAAACGCCCACGACATGGGGCGTAAGTTCGCCATGGAGAAACTGCCATGGTTGGAAACCGTTTACGTGGAAAGCATTGCGGAAGCAGACTCCACCAGAATCATCGACCGTTTCATCCAGGAAGAGAACTGCGATATCGTCTTTACCACAAGTTTCGGATTTATGGATGACACCATTGCCGCCGGCAAACGTTATCCCGATAAAACATTCATGCACTGTTCCGGTTTCAAGCAAGTCGAAAACGTAGGAACTTATTTTGAAGATTTTTTCCAGCTTTACTATTTGAACGGCCTGATGGCCGGAGCCTTGACCAAAACGAACAAAATCGGTTACGTCGGCGCCTTCCCCATCCCGGAAGTCGTTCGCCACATCAACGCATACGCCCTCGGAATCAAAACCGTTAACCCCAATGCCAAATTGTCGGTAAAATGGATTTACGGCTGGGCTGCCCCTGAAAAAGCCAAAGAGGCTGCTGAAGCCCTTGTTGCCGAAGGATGCGACACCCTCGCCTTTACCGAAGACACCCCGGCCGTCATCGAAGTCGGGCAGGCGCACACGGAAAAAGGGAAACAGATTTATACATTCAGCCATTACAGTCCGATGCAGTCTTATGGTGAGGATTCCGTCGTTTCCGGCCAGCTTACGGACTGGGGTCCGTTATACGTAAAAATTCTGAAAGACCTCTATGACGGGAAATGGACCAATGAGGACCACCTCTGGCTGGTCAAGGAAAACGTTGTCATCCTTGGGGGAAATTTTGATCACATTGTTAACCCCAAGTTTGAAAATGACCTGAAAACGGCCATGGTCGACACAAAAGATTTTGGAAAAATCTCTGTATACGACCTGGTTGTAAAACGGTATGCTCAAATGAAGCAGGGCCGTGAGGTATTTGACCCCTTCACCGGTCCCATCAAAGACAATCTGGGCAACCTTAAAGTCAAAGACGGGGAAACAGCCTCTATCGGGCATTTGTTTGGTACCGATATCCTTTACTATGTCGACAATATCGAAGGAAACCTCCCCCAATAAGATGCCCCAAACCTGTTCCGGGGAGCCGGTTTCACACGGCTCCCCCGGTTTTTTGAGCACCGCATTCCTCCTACACCGGCAGGCGAACCACGCCCATGAGCACCATCCAACAGCTAGAAATGAAAGGCATTACAAAATCCTTTCACGGCATTTCCGCTAACCAGGATATTCATCTGCAGATCCACTCGGGCGAGATCCTCGGACTTCTGGGTGAAAACGGCGCCGGCAAAACCACTTTGATGAACATTCTTTATGGGCTTTATCAGCCCGACAGTGGCGAGATCCTGATCAATGGAACCCCCATAGAAATAGCGTCTCCCCAGGAATCCATCCGCCATGGTATTGGAATGGTTCACCAGCATTTCATGCTGGTGCAGAATCATACGGTCGCAGAAAATATCGCCCTTGGTTACACCGGCACTCCCTTTCTATTTCCCCAGAAGAAAATATCCCATCGCATTCGGGCGTTTTCGCAGCAGTTCAATTTCAACATCGACCCGGACCAGATGGTTTGGCAGCTTTCCGCCGGGGAACAGCAGCGTGTTGAAATCGTTAAAGCGCTGATTAACGGAGCAGATCTTTTGATTCTGGATGAACCGACTTCCGTGTTGACCCCAAAGGAATCAATTGACCTGTTCAACACATTGAAGGAAATGCAGCAGGCCGGCCATTCGATTATTATCATCAGCCATAAGCTTGATGAGATTCTGGACATCTGTGACCGGGTAACGGTGCTTCAAAAAGGAAATGTCGTTGGACATGCTGACACTGCGAATACCGATAAGGCTGATCTCGCCCGCATGATGGTCGGTCGGGACATTATTTTTAATATTAACCGGGAAGCCTTGGCCAGGGGGCCGTTGACTCTAAGTGTGGAAAACCTTCAGGTGCTCGGAGACAAGGGTAACCGTGTTGTTAACGATATTTCTTTCAATATCTACCAAAACGAAATCTTCGGCATTGCCGGTGTTGCCGGTAATGGCCAGAAAGAACTTGTGGAAGCCATCACCGGGATTCGTCCGGCGCTATCCGGAAGTGTCTTTATCAACCAAAAACAGATAACCAACAAATCGCCTCGCGAAATTTATAACAACGGCATTGCCCATATCCCGGAAGAACGGATTCGCTTCGGCATCGCCCCCAGCTTGTTTATTTACGACAATGCAATTTTAAAGCAGCAGCATCGGAAAAAATTCGCGGGACGCCTGTTTCTTGAATACCGCCGCATCAAAGACCATACACGGGGGCTTTTGGAAGATTTCGGTGTTGCCGCCTCCTCCATCAACATGGAAACCAAAAACCTTAGCGGAGGCAATATCCAGAAATTGATTTTGGGGCGGGAAATCAGCAAACAGCCGTCTTTACTGGTTGCCGCTCATCCCACTTATGGGTTGGATGTCGGGGCGACCGAATATCTCCGGAAAGAATTGTTGAAAATCAGGAAATCCGGTGGTGCTGTCCTTCTCATTTCCGAAGACCTGGAAGAAATTTTCGAGCTGAGCGACCGGATTGCGGTTATTTTCCAGGGACGGCTCATGGGAATCGTAAATGCCGAAGATGCAGACATCGGCAATATTGGCCTGATGATGGCGGGTTCACAGATATAAATCGAGCCCTTGAACATATGGATATTTGCGTTTTAGAGGGACACAGCTGAATGCTGAAACTCAAAATCAGCAACCGTGAACTGGTTACCAGGCAGCACGCTGTCCTGGTTCTGGTGGGATCTCTCGCCGCCGGCCTGGTTGCCATTGGCGTTATTTTTCTTTTTTGCCGGATCAACCCTTTCTTTGCCATTGCCAAAATATTCCAGGGATCCTTCGGCAGTATCTATGGGTTCAAGGAGACAATCACCAAGGCAATTCCCTTGATTCTCATTGGTGGCGGCCTCGCACTGGTTTTTCGGGGTCGCTTCTGGAATATCGGAGCCGAAGGCCAACTGCTGATGGGGGCCATCTTCGGTACCTGGACCGGGTTAAATTTAGGGCCACACCTTCCAACAGCTGTGATTATTCCCTTAATCTTTGTATCTGGTTTTATCGGGGGTGCCTTATGGGGTTTGATACCGGCCATCCTCAAGGTAAAGCTGTCGATCAACGAGGTTATCTCTACCCTGATGCTCAATTATATCTGCGCTGAGTTTCTTATGCTTTTAATCACCGGCCCGTGGAAAGGAAAATCCAAGTTTGGATTGCCCTATACCGACAACCTTCCTGACCACGCCGTTCTTTCGTTAATCCCCGGCTCAAGAATTCACTACCTGACCCTTCTCGTGGCCGTTGTTATGATGATCGGATTGTGGGTTTTAATATACAGAACAAAGTTCGGCTACGAAGTAAGAGTAATTGGTGAAAACCCTGAGGCCGCCAAATATGCGGGAATTGATTTTTTCAAAACCACAGTAATGATCATGATCATCAGCGGCGGATTGGCCGGGATTGCCGGAGTTGGTGAGGTCGCCGGCATTCATCATCATCTGAGCTACCCGCGGTCGATCTCTTCCGGGTATGGATTTACAGCCATTATCGTAGCCTGGCTGGCGAAACTGAACCCCCTTGGTGTCCTTGTTTCCGGTCTTTTCTTTGCCGGAATCCTTGTTGGCGGCGATGCCATTCAGATTAAACTGGGATTGCCTGCCGCATCTGTTGATGTTTTTAACGGCACCTTGTTGTTTTTTTTAATCATGGGCAACTTTTTCTTAACCCATAAAATATCATTCACTACTCCGAAAAAAGGATCATAACCGATGGATGGTATTATTGAATCTGTTCTTCAAAGAACCTTGATCGCCGGAACTCCTTTGCTGCTCGGCACCGTCGGGGAGATCATCTGTGAGCGCTCCGGCATACTGAATCTCGGGGTGGAAGGAGTAATGGCCATTGGTGCTGTTAGCGCCTTTGTGGTGACCTTTACCACCGGGAACCCCTGGCTGGGTCTTATTTGTGCACTACTTGCCGGTGTTGCCTTTTCACTTATCCACGCGTTCGTTTCAGTGACACTACAATCCAACCAGGTCGTTTCCGGATTGGCACTTACGATGCTCGGTCTTGGTGTTGCCAGCCTTCTCGGGAAACCTTTTGTCGGTAAACCCCTTTCCATTCAAATGAGCAATTATGCCATACCCTTTCTGTCCGACATCCCCCTTATCGGAACCATTTTTTTTAATCAAAGTCCGTTTCTTTATTTGGCCATAATCCTTAGTCTTATATCGTGGTTTGTCCTGGAGAAAACGCGTTGGGGAATAATCGTGCGTTCCACCGGCGAAAACCCGAAGGCCGTGGACACCCAAGGTATCAGCGTTGCTTCGATCCGATATTTATGCATATTGATCGGGGGTGGGTTTTCCGGCCTGGCCGGCGCTCATCTTTCGATTTCCTACAGCAAATCATGGATAGAGGGAATTACCGCCGGAAGGGGCTGGATCGTTATTGCGCTCACCATCTTTGCGCTCTGGAATCCGTCCAGAGCAATTCTCGGGGCCTTTCTTTTCGGAGGTATTTTTGTGCTGCAGTATTTGCTGCAACCGCTGGGCATATCACCCAATCTACTGGCCATGTTGCCGTACGCTGCGACCCTTGGTGTATTGATACTGATCAGTTTTCGGAACCGGCGTAAACTGGCCGGTCCGGCTGTTCTTGGAGAACCATTCGTCAGGGGGGAACGATAACCCATTTGAGGATGGTATTTTCTTTTTCGATTAGACCGCATTGGAGGCGCTTATGTCTGATAATCGTTATGCGCGGACCTATCCGATTTCCTGGGAACAACTTCATCGAGACGCAAGAGCGCTTGCCTGGCGTTTATTGAATCACAACGACTATAATGGAATTGTCGCCATCACACGGGGAGGCCTCGTTCCAGCAGCTATAATCGCCAGGGAATTGGATCTACGCATAGTTGACACCGTCTGTATTTCCAGTTATACGGGCAAAACACAGCAACCAACAACGCGGATCTTGAAAAACTTTGAAGGGGACGGAGAGGGATGGCTTCTCGTTGACGATCTGGTCGACACCGGAAAAACGGCTCAAACTGTTCGCAATTTGATCCCAAAAGCTCATTTCGCAACCGTTTATGCAAAGCCTGCTGGAAAACCGTTGGTAGACACATATATCACCGAGGTTAGTCAGGATACTTGGATTTTATTTCCATGGGACACGGAATCCCGTTTTGTGCAGCCCCTTGCAGGTACACAGCGTACCATATAACACCTGAAAAACAATTCTGCCCTTTTTTATATCAATAAAAAAGGGTTGGCGCAGATCCACAGTTTGCTTTTTTTAAACGCAACAACCTGTCATTTTCAACGAATAAAGAAAACATATTGTTTGTGATTCTGAAATGATTATAG